>JASFLD010000052.1:0-13248 GCA_050118275.1 Gemmatimonadales bacterium | reverse complement strand
CTGCTCTGCTCCGGCTGGCCCGGCGCCCCGTCTATGGAAACCGTCGACGGCATGAAGATTCACCGCGTCGGACGCCGCCATAGTTTCACGCTCCTCGCGATGCCATATTATCAGAGGTATCTAAGCAGGGCGGACTTCGACCTCGGGGTGGAGGATATCAACAAGATACCACTGTATAGCCCACTCTGGCTGAGGATGCCGGTGGTGGCACTGATCCCCCACCTCTTCGGTGCCACAGCCTTCAGCGTGGCCTCGGCTCCCTACGCCGCCGCCGCCTGGCTTGCCGAGCGACCGGTACCCTTCGTCTACGGAGGCGTGCCCTTCCAGGCGATCTCGGAATCGACGGCCGACGACCTGGCCGAGCGCGGCGTGCCACGAGGCGACA
The DNA here is from genome assembly GCA_050118275.1 of Gemmatimonadales bacterium. Lineage (GTDB taxonomy): Bacteria > Gemmatimonadota > Gemmatimonadetes > Palauibacterales > KS3-K002 > JASFMO01. Next base: position 12,863 of record JASFLD010000052.1, on the reverse strand, counting down.
TCCGGGTGATTCGTCCCGGGATCGATCACGAACGCTTTCGACCCGATCCGACGGTGCTGCCTTTCGAAGGACCCACGTTCGTCTACGTGGGCAGACTGAGGCGTTATAAGGGACTCGAAGTCGTGATCGACGCGCTGGCGCAGCTCAGACGGGAAGGCATCGGCGCGCGACTCGCAGTGGCAGGTAAAGGCGATCACGAGGCCGCCCTGCGTGACTATGCCGCCGAGCGGGCGCCGAATTCCGTAGACTTCCTAGGGTATGTCACCGAGGAGGAAAAGCTGGACCTATTGCGCAGAGCCTGGGCTTCGGTGTACCCATCTCCTAAGGAAGGATGGGGCATCACGAACGTCGAGGCGGCCGCTTCTGGCACCCCGACATTGGCTTCAGATTCTCCCGGCCTCAGGGAGTCGATGGCGAACGGCAAGAGCGGACTGTTGGTTCCTCATGGGGATGTGGAGGCGTGGGTGCACGCGATGCGTCGAATCGCGAGGGACGACGAGTTGCTCCGTCGCCTGCGCGCCGGAGCCCTGGAGTTCGCCGCCGGTTTCAGCTGGGACAGAACCGCGGAGGAGACTGAAGCCCACCTCACCGAAGTTCTCGCCGACGGCCCACGGCGGGCCGCTCTCAGTTCAACCTACTAGCCTTGGGGGTGAAATGGACATTTCCATGACCGCTCGCCATTTCGAGCTGAACGATTCGTTGCGGGAACATGTGCAGAGCCGTTTCTCGCGGCTCGACCGTTATAATCAGCGAGCCTCGCGGGTCGAAGTCACATTGACGGAGGAAAAACGACAGAAGCGCGTGGAAGCTCGCGCGGCCGTCGACGGAGATATCGACATCCATGCGGAGGCGGTGGCCGAGGATTTTCGTTCGGCGGTCAACCGAGTCTCCGACAAACTGGTACGACAGCTGAAGCGGCGACAGGAACGGCGCCGCGACCATCAGGCTCCCCGCTTGAACGAGGAGATTCAACCCCAGGAGGTCGTCGAGGGTAGCGAGTCGTGAGCCTGACCGTTCGGGAGTTTCTGGAGATTCGCGGTCAGAGTCTCCAGCTCACCGTCAGGACCAGCTCGGAACAGGCGTTGGAGCGGGAGATCCTCAAGGGCGAGATCTCTAGTCCGGGCCTGGCTCTGGCGGGTTTCACCGAGCGGTTCGCGAGAGGACGCATCCAGGTTCTGGGTGAGACGGAGGTAGCCTACCTCCACTCCCTCGATGAAGAGCGATGTCGGACCGTCGTCGAGACGGTGTTGTCCTTCGAGTCACCGGTCATGATCATCACGAAGACACAGGAGCCTCCGGCCGTCCTACTCGCCGCGGCTGAGCGAGTCGAGGTTCCCGTCCTGGTGAGCGGGTTGAGCACGGCCGAATTCTATCGACGCATCAACCCGTTCCTCAACGAGTATTTCGCGCCCAAAACGCACGTTCACGGTTCGCTGGCCGACGTGTACGGGGTGGGTCTTCTGTTCATCGGTCGCAGCGGCATCGGCAAGAGCGAGTGCGTCCTCGACCTTGTCGAACGCGGACATCGTCTTGTGGCGGACGACGTGGTGCGGATCACGCGGCAGGGTCACGATGTACTAATCGGACGTGGGTTGGAGCTGGCGGGGCATCACATGGAGATCCGCGGAATCGGGATCATCGATGTGCGCGCGCTGTTCGGTATACGTGCGATCCGTCAACAGAAACGCCTCGAGGTCGTCGTTCAGTTGGTGGATTGGAGAGAGCAGGAGATGTACGATCGCACCGGTCTCGACGCCGAACACACCGAGATCCTCGGCGTGCCCGTGCGTCGGGTCACTGTTCCGTTGAATCCCGGAAAGAACATCACCGTGATCTCTGAGGTGGTCGCGATGAATCACCTGCTGCGCTACTCCGGCATCGATTCGGCCGCCGCGTTCAACCAACGATTGAAGGACGCGATGGCGCCGGTGCGCGAATACCTCGAAGAGGATTATGAGTAACGTCGAAGTCCAGGGAATTCTCGTCAGCCACGGCAAAATGGCGGACGGACTGCTCGACGCGGTACGCGAGATCACGGGCCTGACGGAAGGCCTGGTCACGTTGGACAACTTGGGCCTGACGCCGGATGCGCTTGAGGAGCGCCTCGACGACTTGACCGGCGATCGACCCAGCGTAGTCTTCGTCGACCTGCCCAGCGGCAGCTGTGCGTTCGTGGCCCGGCGTCTCAGGGCCCGACAATCGAACGTCGCAGTGGTTTGCGGGGTCAATCTGCCGCTGTTGCTCGACTTCGTTTTTCATCGAACGTTGCCGCTGGAGGACGTCGTTACGCGGCTTCGCACACACACAGGAATCTCGATCGAGCTAGCGGATGGCGATTCGACTGTGCCGGATCGATGACCGCCTCATCCACGGTCAGGTAGTCGTCGGCTGGGGCGCGAAGCTCGGTCTCGACTTCATCGCTGTCGTCGACGACGCGTTGTCGGCTAGCGAGTGGGAACAGGATCTCTACCGGGCGGGACTTCCCGACGGCATCGAGGGTCGTTTCGCCAGCGTCGCGGAGGCTGTCCGGGAGTTCCCGGATTGGGAGGCCAGCCGCGAGCGCGGCTTCGTGCTGACGCGCGACATAGCCACCATGCGGCGCCTGGCGGAGGCCGGTGCCTTGAACGACCTGGAGGTCAACATTGGGGGAATCCATTCCGCGCCGGGACGGCGGGCCGTGCTGCCGTATCTGTTTCTGAGCCCCGCCGAGGCGGCGGAGCTCGAACGACTTGGCGCGATAGGCCTGGAAGTCACCGCGCAAGATGTTCCGGGCGCTCGCAAGCTGGATCTGACCGAAATTCTGAACTCGGTGCAGGAGTAGATCTGGAAGTCGGGCTAGTCTTGGCGTTGGCGGTGCTGGGCGGCCTGGTGGGCGTCGACGGCGTGTCGTGCCTGCAGTCGATGGTCGCGCGTCCCATCGTCGCAGGCCCCGTGGCGGGAGCTCTCGCAGGCGATCCGATCGCCGGCATGTGGGCGGGCGTGTTCCTGGAACTGATCAGCCTCAAGGAGCTTCCGATCGGGGCGAACCGGCACTGGGATACCGGCCCGGCCGCCGTGGTGGCGACGGTGGCCGCGGTGACGATAAGCCCGGCCAGTCTGGCGCTGTTGATCGGGGTGGGATCGGGCGTCTTCGTGGGTTGGGTCGGTGGCTGGAGCATCCACAGCCTGCGTCGCGTGAATGCGTCGGTGGTGGCGTCCGCGGTCGGTCAGCCACAGGCTCCCGCTGCCCTCGAACGGAGACACTTCGCGGCACTCGGCCTGGACTTCGCGCGTGCCCTCGTGCTGACCCTGGCGGGAACCATCGGCGTCCTGCTGGTGGCCCCGCGGCTGGGCGACGCGCCGCAGGGTGGAGTGACGGCTTCGGCGGTCGTGCTGTTCGTCGCCGCCAGCGCGGCCTTGGGAGTGGTGGTCGGTACCATGGTGCGCGGGCGCAGAATCATTGGCGCGTTCGCTGCGGCGATTCTGGTGAGTACGGTGATGACGCTATGGCTCCGCTGAACCTGACGATGCGCCTGCGGCTGTTGCTGCGGAGCCTGCTGATCCAGGGCTCTTGGAACTATCGAACGATGCAGGGGGCCGGGTTGGGGTTCGTGCTGATCCCGATACTCAAGAGACTGTACGGTACGGACCGGGAGGCACTTCACGAGGCTCTGGGCCGGCACGTGGGATTCTTCAACGCGAACCCTTATATGGCGACCGTCGCCGCCACCGCCCTCGCCCGCATGGAGGGCGACGGCGTAACAGCCGAGCAGGTCCAGCGCTTCAAGAGCGCCCTGGTGAGTCCGCTGGGCAGTTTGGGAGATCGATTGATCTGGGCGCGCTGGCGGCCGCTTTGCGTCCTGCTGGCCGTGCTGGCCTTCCTGGCCGGCGTCCCGTGGTGGGGTGTTTGCGTGTTCTTCCTAGTGCTCTACAACGCGGTGCCGATGGGTTTACGCGTCTGGGGCCTGCGTATCGGATGGCGCCACGGAATCGATGTCGGCCGGACGCTCATGAGTTCCCGTTTGCGACGCTTGCCCGATCGGCTTACGATTCCGCTGGCTATTGTGAGTGGAGCTGTACTGCCGCCGCTGTTTCTGGTGTTCGGCGGCACTTCAGGCGTAAACCCGATCCCCGTCATCGGAGTCGCTGTCGTGTTGGCGGCCGTGGGCTACTACCGCCCGGTGGCCGTGCGACGAATAGTCACCGCCGGGCTGATCGCGGCGGCTGTCTGTGTGATCGGTCTCGAGTTGACGATATGGTGAGCCAGCAGGGAAACGAGTACTTGCAGAGCGTCGAGGTCGCGAATGCGTATGGTTTGCACGCACGACCGGCGGCCGAGTTCGTCAAGTTGGCGAACCGATACGCGGCGGAAATCCTGGTGGCCAAAGACGGTCTCGAGGTGAATGGAAAGAGCATCATGGGTGTGATGATGCTGGCGGCGGATAGGGGGTCGACACTGGAGATCAAGGCATGCGGCGCAGATGCGGAGGAAGCCGTCAAAGCGCTCGTCAAGCTAGTGGCAGAAGGCTTCGGGGAGGCTTGAGGCAGTGGGCGAGATAGTCCAGGGAATACCGGTATCGCCTGGGATCGTATTCGGCCCCGCCTGCGTAATGCGTGGGACGGCGCTGAACGTGCCCCACGCCACGGTGCCGGCAGCGCAGGTCGAGGAGGAGGTTGAGCGCTTTCGCGCCGCCCGAGCCGTTGCTGTGCAGACGACGCGCGATTTGCGCGATCGGGTCGAAAGCCGGCTGGGGAAGGTGCAGGCAAAGATCTTCGATCCGCAATTGCTGATGCTCGAGGATCCGGAGCTGATTGACGAAACGATCACCTACATCCGCGACAGTTACCTCACGGCGGAGCGGGCCTTCAGCGTACGCGTGTTGGAGTTTCGTTCCGCCTGGCTCGACGCGACTCACGCAAGAGTGTTGGACCGGGTGGCGGATCTGAGCGACGTTCAGGCGCGGGTCCTGTCTTCTCTCATGGACCTGCCGCAGAATGGAAGCCTCGGCGACCGTTGCAGCGAGCCGTTCATTCTGGTGGCGAAGGAATTGACGCCCAGCCATGTCGTCGAGCTCGATTCCGCCCTGGTGCTCGGCGTGGCGACGGACGCTGGCACGCGGACGGCGCACGCGTCGATACTTTCGCGATCCTTGGGGATTCCGGCGGTCGTGGGGCTCGGCGATCTCTCGCGACGGATCCAGGACGGCGTGGAGCTCATTCTGGATGGCTCGCGGGGCAAGGTCGTCGTCGCGCCGACCGAGAATGAGCGCCATAGGTACCACGATCGTGAGGTGAAGATCAAGGAAGCGGCGGAAGAGCTGAAACACCTCGTGGATCTCGAGCCGGAGACCCTGGACGGCGTGCGCATTGGCCTGTACGCCAATCTCGAGTTGCCCAGGGATGCCGAGGCCGTGGTAGCTTTGAACGCCGACGGGGTGGGACTGTTCCGCACCGAATTCCTGATCGTCGGCAAGGCGGCCGCCCCGGACGAGGAGGAACAGTACGAGGCCTTCAAGAGCGTCGTCGAGCGGGTGTCGCCGCGCCCGGTGACCATCCGCACGTACGATCTGGGCGGCGACAAGCTACCTCTGTTCATGCCGCCGATCTCGGAAGAGAACCCGTTCCTGGGCTGGCGCGGTCTGCGCGTCTACCATCTCGTGCCCGATCTGTTCCACAGCCAGGTGCGGGCGATTCTGCGGGCCGCCGCTCACGGCCCCGTTCGGTTGCTCGTCCCCATGGTGAACAGCGTGGAGGATGTCCGCTTCGTGCAGGCTGTCCTGCAGCGAGCGCGCGACGAACTGAGACGCGAGGGGATGGAGCACGGCGACCTGTTGTTGGGGGTCATGCTCGAGACGCCGGCTGCAGTCGCCATCACGGAGGTGCTGGGGCGATACGTCGACTTCTTCAGTCTCGGCACCAACGACCTCATCCAGTACATGTTGGCGGTCGATCGAGGAAACGCGCAGCTGGCGCCATTCTTCGATCTCTACCACCCGGGTCTGCTACGGTACATCCGCGACGCGGTCGAAGCCGCGGCCCGTGCCCGGCGTCCCGTCTGCGTCTGCGGCGAATCCGCATCCGATCCGCTGGCCGCCGCGTTGCTCATCGGTCTTGGGATCCGCGGTCTCAGCTGTGCGCCCGGCGCGCTCCTCGAGCAGAAGCTCCTCATCCGTTCGCTCGAGCTGGGGCGAATCGAGGAGCTCGTGCGGGAGTTGCAGAAAGGCGAGACGGGCGAGGAAATCCGCGAGCGCCTGCTCGCCGAACTGAGCGAGGCGGTCTCACTTCCTTCGCTCGACTCGATTTCCAGCTTGTCACAACAAGACTAACCGAATAGCTTCGTGCATTCCATCAACATGGCCGGGCGGCGACGCCGCCCGAGTGCAGGCCAGCGGTCTCAGCCAGCCAGGAGCAGGGAATTGTCGAGACGACACCTCTTTACATCCGAGAGCGTCACGGAAGGGCATCCCGACAAGGTCGCGGACCAGATCTCCGACGCGATCCTCGACGCGATAATGAAGGAGGATCCGCTAGGCCGGGTCGCGGCGGAATGTCTGGTGACTACGGGGCTGGCCTTCGTGGCCGGCGAGATCACGACCGAAACCTATGTCGACATACCGGGCATCGTGCGCAACACGATCGAAGAAATCGGCTATGTCGACGCGGCGCACGGTCTCGACCACAAGACTTGTGCGGTAGTCACGTCCGTCGATCAGCAGTCGGCCGATATCGCCATGGGTGTCGACACGGGTGGGGCCGGCGATCAGGGGATGATGTTCGGCTACGCGACCAAGGAAAGTCCGGAACTGATGCCGCTGCCGATCATCCTCGCGCACCGGTTGACACGAAAGCTGGCCGAGACGCGGAAGTCGGGCGAGATCGGCTGGCTGCGCCCGGATGGGAAATCACAGGTCACCGTCGAGTATGACGGCGACCGCCCGGTGCGCGTCCAGGCGATCGTGGTGTCGACCCAGCACGACGCTGACGTCGCGAACGGAGAGATCCATGATAGAATCAGGAAGCTGATCATCGAGCCCGTGTTGCCAGCCGAGCTCTACGATCCGCGGAAGACGCAGATCCACATCAATCCGACGGGCCGCTTCGTGACCGGTGGCCCTCAGGGCGATGCTGGACTGACCGGTCGCAAGATCATCGTGGACACGTACGGTGGTATGGGTCGACACGGCGGTGGGGCCTTCAGCGGCAAGGACGCGACGAAGGTGGACCGCTCGGCCAGCTACGCGGCACGCTGGATAGCGAAGAACATCGTGGCCGCCGACTTGGCTGATGTCTGCGAGGTCCAACTGGCCTATGCGATCGGCGTGGCCGATCCCGTCTCCGTGTTGGTCGACTCGCGCGGCAGCGGGCGCGTGCCGGACACGCGGCTCGAGGATGCGGTGCGACAGATCTTCAACCTCACGCCGGTCGGCATCATCGAAGCGCTGGGCCTCAGACGTCCGATCTTCAGGCGGACGGCGGCATATGGGCACTTCGGCCGCGAGCCGGACATGGATGGCGGCTTTTCATGGGAGCGGTGTGACAGAGTAGAGGACCTGAAGAGCCTATTGAGTTGAGAGCCGGGGCGATCGGACTCACGAGAGCCTGCTGCGCCCAACGAGTGATCAAATGCGATCGAGTAGTCTGCGCGGGCAATCGAGCAGCCTCTCGGTCGCTTGCGGGGAGAAAGACATCATGCATGTAGACGCGGTTGAGCATCACATCAGCGACCTGGACCTTGGCGACGAGGGGCGGCGGCGCGTGGAATGGGCCGAGCGGTCCATGCCGGTGCTGCGTATGATTCGCGAGCGCTTCGCGAAAGACCGCCCGCTGGCCGGACACAAGCTCTCGGCTTGCCTGCACGTGACCACTGAGACGGCCAACCTGGTCCTGACCTTGAAAGCCGGCGGCGCCGATGTGGCGTTATGCGCCTCCAACCCGTTGTCGACTCAGGACGACGTGGCGGCGCATCTGGTGCGGGACCATGGCATCAAGGTCTTTGCGGTCAAAGGCGAGGATCACGACGTCTACTACGACCACATCCGCGCGGCGCTGGCGCACGGCCCTAGCATCACGATGGATGATGGCGCCGATCTCGTGGGCGCGTTGCACATGATCGCTCTGGATCGGCTGGACGATCTCGCCGAGCCGGTAAGACGCTGGATAGCGACGGTATCCGAGGCCGAACGGCGGGCCATTGTCGAGGGAGTGCTCGGCTCGACCGAGGAGACGACGACCGGCGTCATACGGCTGCGAGCGATGGCACGCGACGGAGTGCTTCAGTTTCCCGTGATCGCTGTGAATGACAGCCTCACCAAGCACCTCTTCGACAACCGCTACGGCACCGGCCAGTCGACGCTCGATGGCATTCTTCGTGCCACGAACATTCTCTTGTCGGGTTCCCGTGTGGTCGTGGCGGGGTACGGCTGGTGCGGCCGTGGCGTCGCGACCCGGGCACGCGGAGCCGGCGCGCGCGTGATCATCACGGAGGTTGAGCCGCTGAAGGCGCTGGAAGCCGTGATGGACGGCTTCGATGTCATGCCGATGGCGGAAGCGGCGAAGATCGGAGACGTCTTCATCACGGTGACCGGCGATACGAGCGTGATCCGTGAGGAACACTTCCGAGTCATGAAGGACGGTGCCATCGTCGCGAACTCGGGACACTTCAACGTCGAGATCGACCTGGACCGACTGGCCGCGGTGGCCGAGGGTCCGCCGCGCGCCGTGCGGGAGTACGTGCAGGAGTATCGGGTGAACGGGCGGCGGGTCTTCGTCTTGGGCGAGGGCCGTTTGATCAATCTCGCTGCCGCCGAGGGGCACCCGGCCGCCGTGATGGACATGTCGTTCGCCAATCAGGCATTGGCCGCCGAGTATCTGGTGACCGACGGGTCGAAGCTCGATGTGTCCGTGCATCGAACGCCCGCCGAGATCGATCAGGAGATCGCGCGGCTGAAGCTCGATACGATGGGGATCGCGATCGATGCGCTCACTGACGAACAGGTGCGATATCTGTCGTCTTGGGATCTCGGAACCTAGTGCGCGACAGGCTTTACAGAGGGTTGGTGGGTGGTATCTTGAGATGTGAGCGGTCGCCTTCCCAAGATGTCGCCTTCCCGGTGGGTGGAAGCGGAGTGACATGAATCAGGTCAAGGTCGCGAGTCTCGGACTCGACAAAGCATCCAATACTCCCGTCGTGATCCTTCAGGAGCTGGACGGCGAGCGGGTGTTGCCGATCTGGATCGGCCCCGGCGAGGCGAGTGCGATTGCGATGGAGCTGGCGGGCATGAAGTTCTCCCGCCCGCTGACCCATGATCTCTTCACGGCGCTGCTGCAAGGTCTCAAGACGGAACTGCAGCGCGTCGTCATCACGAAGGTGATCGACAATACATATCACGCCGAGCTGATCTTGCGGCGCGACGGCGAAGTCCTGTCGATCGATGCGCGACCCAGCGATAGCATCGCCATCGCGCTACGAGCCAAAGCGCCCATCTACGCTCATGACTCGCTGCTCGAGCAGGCATCGATCGAGATCCAGCACTCGGAAATCGAACCGGGCCAGATTCCTGACGAGGTTACCGAGACGGAAGAGACCGGAGGCATGAACGCGGAGCAACTGAAGGAGTACTTAAAGAAGATGAACCCGGAGGATTTCGGCCGATTCAATCCCTGAGCGTCATCCCTGTAGAGATCTTGGGCCGCCGGCGCTTGGCGCTCCGGCGGCTTTTCTTATTGGCCGGCGTTCTTGGCCCGCTGCTTCTCGCGGCTTGGCGGCAGAAGGAGCCCGGGGAAGAGAGCGGCCAGGACGCGCGGATCATCGAGCGGCAGGCTCGCGTCACCTGGGATCAGGCTGGCCACCGCCGTATCATCGAGTCGCTGTCGGTGATGGTGGGCGAAGGCGGGGAAGCGTCGCAGCGCAGCGGCCCGCTGCGGCTCGTGCAATTGGGCGCGGTGAGCGATGTGCGCGCTCTGGGCGGCGACCTCGGGCCGCGGCAGATCGTTTACGATCCACCGGACCTGATGATCAACGACTCGATCGGACCGGGCGAGCTACATTTGGTCTTCACTTACACCGTGCCTGAGGATGCGCAGACCTTCGAGTTCGCCGCGGCGCTGCCGGTCGACGAGTTCGTGTTGGAGATCCAGCGCGGCAGCGTGGCGGCACGACCCGGTCCGGGATTCAGGCCGGATGGAGAGGGCGGCTCGGCGGCGCGGCCGTTCCGGCGCTACGTGGCCAGCCAGCTACCGAGCGGGCGCGCCCTGGCGATCGACTTCTCGACGGGCCGCGTCGATTGGCGCCAGCGCCTGGCGGTCCTCTTCGGCACCGCGGCAGCCACTGGCGCGGTACTGATATGGGTATGGCGTAATGACGCGGCTCGACCAAGGGTGGCTCGACCGCCGGCGTGAACCAGCACGCGCTGGCCCTCAGCACGACTCCTTTCTAGCTTTCCGGTATGCCGCTCGTCACGACCCATGCAACCATACTCAAGACTTACGAGTACAGCGAAACCAGCAAGATCCTGCGTCTGCTGACCCGAGACCATGGCCTCTGCTCGGTGATCGCCAAGGGCGCGCGCCGTCCGCGGAGTCGATTCGGCGGGCTGCTCGAACCGTTCACCGATGGCATCGCCACCTACTACGCGAAGGAAAGCCGCGATCTCCACACGTTGTCAGGGTTCGAGCTGCTTCGAGAAAGGCAAGCACTGGGCAACGATCTCGTGCGGTTCGCTGGCGCGGGGATCCTGACCGAGATGGCGTTTCGTTTCGCTCCTTCCGTTGCCGATCCCGAGCTGCACGGGCAACTGCGTCGCGGGTTGGACCGCCTCGTGAGCGACAGGGCCGGCATCGAGATCGTCATCCTCGAGGAGACGTGGAAACTCATCGTCACGCTCGGATTCGGGCCTTCGGTCGAGCTTTGCGTCGAGTGCGGAAGGCCGCTGAGCGGAGAGGAAAACGCGCGCTTCAGTCTGATCGACGGGGTCATGATTTGTCACCGCTGTCACCCGGGCGTCGGCGACTTGCATCTGCGTAGCCTCGATCCCGCCACCCGAGCGGAGTTGTCCGAGTTGCTTGCCGGTGGCACCCGGCGCCCGGCGCTGCTAACGATGCGCGCGCAATTCGACTTGTTACGTGAGTTCATCGCATATCATCTGGCGGATCAGCGGCCGCTGAACTCGTTGCGCTTCTTGGAGGAGCGCTTGGGATGAAGTCGGTGATTCTCGGGACGGCCGGCCACGTCGACCACGGCAAGACCGCGCTGGTCAAGGCGCTGACTGGCGTCGACACGGATCGTTGGGCCGAAGAGCGCGAACGCGGAATCACCATCGACCTCGGCTTCGCTCCGTTTCCGTCAGACTCGGACGATCTCGAGATCTCCGTCGTCGACGTTCCCGGGCACGAGGACTTCGTCAAGAACATGCTGGCAGGAGCGACCGGTGTCGATCTTCTGCTGCTCGTCGTTGCCGGCGACGAGGGCCCGATGCCACAAACGCGTGAACACCTCTGGATCGCGCGCTTGCTGGGCGTCCGGCGCGGGGTCGTGGCGATCACCAAGTCGGATCTCGTGGATGCGGAATGGAGCGATCTGGTCAGCGAGTCGGTACGTGACGAACTCAGGCAAATCATCGGTCCCGACGCGGATTGGCCGCTGCTGACGGTTTCGGCCACGACCGGTGACAATGTGGACGAGTTGCGGCGCCGACTAATGAGCGCGGCCCGCACGGTACGGGCCCGGCGGGACGACGATCTGTTCCGGCTCCCGGTTGATCGCTCATTCAGCGTCCGCGGTGTGGGAACCGTCGTGACGGGAACGGTTTGGAGCGGGCGCATCGACACGGCGGGCGAACTGCGGATCTTGCCCGGCGACCACACAGCCCGCGTGCGTGGGATCCAAGTGCACGGCAGGCAGATGGAATCGGCCGCCGCCGGCCAGCGCGCGGCGATCGCTCTGGTAGGCATCGACCGCGACCAGGTCGGTCGGGGTGACCTGCTGGTGGACGAGCCCGTCTGGCGGAGCACGCGATACATCGATGCGTCGATCGAACTGTTGCCGGATTCGGCGTGGCCGCTCAGGCACTGGCAGCGCATCCACTTCCACCTGGGAACGGCGGAGAGCCTGGCGCGAGTCGTGATCTTCGACCGGGAGCCGATCGGGCCCGGCGAATCCGGATTCGTGCAAATGCGGCTGGAGCGGCCCGTCGTCGCGCGGGCCGGTGACCGTTTCGTCGTGCGATTCTATTCCCCGGTCACGACGATCGGTGGCGGCGTGGTCATCGATCCGTGGGCCCGGCGCCGCAGCCGCGCCGACACGGTCGACGCGCAATTGCGGGCGGGCGACGATGACGGTCGGCGCCTGCGGGCGATCCTAGACCGCTGGAAGGGGGGCATCTCGGCATCCGAACTGGCGGTGCTCACCGGTCTGGCGCCGCGGGCCTTGGCGGAGGAACTGCGCCGGCTCCAGGCCGACGGCTCGATCCGCGAGATCGATGGGCGATGGTTCAACAGCGGGGCAATCGATCAGGCCGGCCGATCGCTTCTGGCTGTCCTCGCGAAGGCGCATGCCGCGGAAAGCGACGCCCGCGGCGTATCGCTCGAGTCGCTGCGCAGCGGATCGGGTTTCGCGGTTTCGCTGGTGAACGCGGCTCTGGCGGATCTCCAGGAGGCCGGCCACATCCGGGTCGTGGGCTCCGTCGCGGCGCTGGCCGATCATGTGCCGAGGCTCAGCCCTCAGCAAGAGGCGCTGGCGTCCGCCGCGCTGTCGCAGATCGAGAACGCCGGCCTGGCGCCGCCCAGTCTGAAGGAACTGTCGGCCTCGCTGGGGGTCGGGGGTGACGAGCTCTTACCGGTCCTGAAGTTCAAGCTGCAAGAGGGGGACCTGGTCGCCGTGACGGCGG
>JASFLD010000051.1:0-13375 GCA_050118275.1 Gemmatimonadales bacterium | reverse complement strand
GGTCACACGACCCTGCAGGTCGCGGTACTCCGCCTCGACCGGCTCCACGAAGTGGTCCTTGAACGATTGGAGCATGCTCAGCATTCCGCGGTGCTGCCTGGGTGTCGCCAGCGAGACCATTCGCGAACCGCTCTGATAGTCATGGGTGGGCAGCACGATGTCGTTGGGGCTGGGATCGGCGATCTCGAACCGCTTGCCGGTCCGGACCCAGAAATCCACGTAGGCGCTCAGCGCGCTCCAGGCGAGAAATGGCCACAGCAGGGTCAGATCCTCTCTCCCCTCCTCGGCCCGGCGAGCCAGCCGCCGCAGCTCGCGGTCGAGAGTGGCGCCGGGAATGTACTCTTCGCTCCAGAGATCCTGGTCGGCCACGTACTCGCCGAAGTCCTCCACGACGGGTGGACGCTGATCCGAGTCTCCGCAGAGGATCAACCAGTCAATCTCCGCTCTGACATACTCTTGGTCGAGGGACTCGTTCAGGTTGGCCGCCAGCTCGTATGTATCCTGGCCGCGCGTCTGGATGGTGACTCGGTACACCGCCTTGCCGTGGCGCTCGCCCAACCGGCGGACCCAGACGCCGCCCGGCGGTATGTCAGCCAGACGGACGATCTTGCCCCCGTACAGCAGGAAGATCGATTCGCTCAGGAACGGGGTATTCTTGATGGCCGACGTCAGGCGCCGCTTGTCCTCTCCGTCCATGTCCTCGCCGAACACGACGACATCTTCCCAGCGATACTCCTGACCGGTCTCCGTATCGACGGCTATCCTGGCTGTGGGACCCAGCCAGTTGAGGAACGCGTCCCGAAGCCTTCCCCTCGCCTGCTCGGCGTGCTCGCGAATTTTCTCGCTGCCGCCGAAGAGGTTCGTCCTGACCAGGAAGGCGCGAATAAGACGATAGCGAGTGGGATGTGTCCCGGCGTAGTCGGTCAGCAAGTCGATCAAGGACAATGCCTTCCGCTCGTCGTCTTCGTCCTCGATCGGCTGCGAGCAGGCGCTCCAGGCGAGGTCGATCAGATCGTCGGTCTTCGAGTCGGCCAGGCTGCGCTCGCAAAGGACCGCCCGCGTCTCCGAGTCCAACAGTTCCGCATCTCGCGCGAGGAAGCGGCCCACGGTCTCGCGAAAACGGACGGTCTTCTCGTACGGCACCAGGACTTGGAACGCCCGGCGCCGCGCTTCGGCGGACGTTATGGCGGCTCCGCGCGCCAGCAGACTGCGTATTGGCTCGGCCAGCGGGCCCTCCTCGGCGCTGGCCAGGGCACGTTCGAGCAGGCGGACGGCATTGAGAGCGCTCCGGTCGTCGGCGGCCGCCAACATCCAGCCGGCCTGGTGGAGCTCGAGCAGGCTCCACTCCGCGTGGCCGATCGACTCCTCCAACGCCTCGCGGTCCGCCGCTTTCGGCTGAGTGGGGGACGCGTGGCCGATCCAGGTCACGGCCTCCGCCGAGCGGCCCGGCCGATGCCGGTCGTCGAGTTCGAGGGGTGCAAGTGCGACCAGTTCGTCGTTGCCGAGCCAGAGACGCGGTGTAGCGAGCAGCGCGCCCAGATTGAGGGCGCGGCCCTCGAAGGTGTAGAGGCAAGCCCCAACGCGCACGATGTTCTCGTCTTTCCGTTTCACGGTCAGGGCCGTGCCGAGAGACGTGAAGGCGAGTTGGTCGCCGTCCACTCGAACGTCCTGGATCGTCAGTCCGAGGGTCTGGAACAGCCAATTGGGCAGCGTGAGCTTGACCCCGCCGACCAGGATGTCAGCGCGGCGGTAGAGTGTCGCGATGACGTCTGCGAAGTTGTCGACGACGACCTGGCGGCGCGGCGTGCCCTTCGGCGTCAGTTCGTCCCTGTCCGGGTCGAGGTCGCGGTCGATGATCGCGAAGTCGACCACCCGCTCGAACGGTGCTACGAACTTGTTGACCGATACCACGAGCGAGCGGAAGTGATCTCGAGTCTCTTGCGCCGACAGCGACGAAAAGTCCAGTTCCTCGTAGTCCGGGTTGGGGTAGACGAGCAGCGTGTTGTACGGCTTGTGGTCACCCACCAGGAACGAACGACCTACCGACTCGAACTCACGGAACAGATTTTCGATCCGCTGCGGCGCGATGGTTTGTCCTTTGACGTTCTTGTAGATCTCCTTCTTGCGGTCGACCAGGCGGATGTGTCCCTCATCGTCCTGGCGCATCAAATCGCCTGTGTGAAGCCAGCCTTCTTCGTCGAACGACGCCTGACCGTCGGGCGGATCGAGATAACCCATCATCACGTAGGGTCCCCGGATCAGCAGTTCCCCGTCATCGGCCAGCTTGAGCTCTATACCAGGGAGAGCGACGCCGAGCGAGTTGTCCTTGTACTGGAATGGCGGCGTCATGGTGATTCCGCCGGTCGCCTCGCTCATCCCGAATCCGCTGAGCAGTTGGATCCCCTGCCGGTGGAAGAAGCGAAAGATGTCGGGGTCGAGGTAGCCGGCCGCGGACAGCCCCCAGCGAAGTCGGCCACCCGTGATGTGCAGCGTGGCCTCGCGCAACTCGTCGTCGGAAGCGGAGAGCGGGTCGGCCAATTTGGCGATCGCCTCGTATAGCTGAATCCACTTTCTCGGCACGCTGATGAAGACGGTTGGCCGGTAGTGTCGCATGCCCTCGCTGAGGGCATCGAGCGATGGATCGGTCAGAAAGCAATACTTCGCGCCCCAGAAGACGCAGCCGAGCAGCTCGAGATAACGCCCGAACGTGTGGAAGAGGGGAAGGTAGGACAAGAAGACGTCGGTCTCCCCGATCTCGGGCAGTGCCAGGGCTCTAGCGAAACGCTTGTACACCAGATTGCGCTGGGAAAACTGGATCCCTTTCGGCATGCCGGTCGTACCGGACGTGTACATGATGGTCGCCAGGTCGTCGATGCGGACGGCTCGCGAGCGTGCCTCGATCAGCTCGGCGGGAATGCCGCTGGCCCGGGCCTCGATCTCCTGAAGGATCATCACGTCTCGTCCGGCGTCGCGCGGGTCGATGACTATGACGTGGCGTAGTTCCGGCAACGACGCCCGGTTCTTCTTCACCTTCTCCAGTTGCTCTCTGCCGGAGACGATGATCGTGCGGACCTTGGCGTGTTTCAGGATGTAGCCGACGTCAGAGTCGGTCGCGTTGGCGGGGACCATGATGTTGACCAACCCGGATGTCAGGCAGGCGTGATCGAGTAGCGCGACCTCGAGACGGTTCTCGGAGAGGATCGCTATCCGCGCGGGCTCGTCAGGGTGATGGAGCGACAACAGACCGCGCGCCAACGCCTGAACCCGAGCCGCGGCCTGACGCCAGGTGAGGCTCTTGCCGCCGTTCGGCTGAGGCAGCTCGAACAAGACCCGGTCGGCGTACGCTTCGGCCCGCTGTCGGTACAGCGGGCCGACGGTGAAGTGGGAAGCCTCGACGGCTGCCAGGATCCGCTGAGCCCACAGTTCCGTCACGCCATCGGCGTTGATCCGACGCAAGACGGTTGGAAAGCGTATCAGGTCGAGGGCCGCCCACGCCGACCCACGCAGGTCGTCCCCTGGCTCGCCGGCGTTGGTGAGCCGTTCGACATGGCGATCCAACAGACCGGCCAGACTCTCGAGCTCGATATGTTCGAGGATCGCATCGCGTCTCTCGTGCCGACGGATCGTCTCGACGACTTCAACATCCAGATCCAGCGATTGCCCTTCGTCCGGGTTGAGCCGGGCCGCCTCCGCCAAACCATCCTGGAATCGGGTGGCAAGCTCTGTATCGGGCAGGTCGATAGCCGACTTCAGATCATTCAGTTGCGTCATGTGTCAACCTCGCGACCAGTTCGTCAGACCTGGTCTCAGTTGGTGTACGTTGATTAACTGTACAAGATATGGGTCATGACGTGAAGGCACTTGCGGAATCGAAGCTCGGTGACTCAACTCAAGGCTTCGAGGAAACCGGTGGGCTCGGAATCGATTGCAGGAGTGCAGGATCACTGAGGGATGAAGGTCATCGGGCGAGCGGTGACGCGGGCGGCGGCTTGGGCGGCCGGCGTCTTCTATCGGGTCGAGCGAGCCGGGCCGGCGCTGCCCGGGGGGCCGACCATCATCGTTGCCAATCATCCCAACATGCTCATGGACCCGCTGCTCGTGCTCGGATCAGCGGGCCGCCGAGTACGTGCGCTGGCGAAAGCCCCGCTGTTTCGTATCCCGCTGTTCGGGCAGATCCTGAGGGCCATGGATACGCTACCCCTGTACCGCGTCCAAGACGATCCACATCAGCTGCCACGCAACCGCCTCGCCTTTCAAGAAGCGGTCGAAAGTCTTCAGGGAGGTGCCACTCTTCTGATGTTTCCCGAGGGAAAGAGCCATTCCGAGCCCCAGCTGGCACCGCTGAAGAGCGGCGTGGCAAGGATGGCGCTGGAGGCGGAGGATCGCTGTGGATGGCAGCTCGGAGTCAAGATCGTCCCCTTCGGCCTCGCCTACCAGCACAAACACCGCTTTCGCAGTCGCGTGCGGGTTGGGATCGGCGAGCGGATCGTCGTCAGCGACTGGCGCGAGGAGTGTGGGAAGGATCGTGGCGCGGCGGTCCGCTCGCTGACCGCTGCCGTGGCCGGCGGCCTCGCGGGGCAAATGTTGAACGTGTCGCAAGAAGCCGATCGCGGCCTGGTCGAGACGGCCGATCTGCTTTACACGCGGGCCAGGGGCGGCATCGGTTGGCGCGAGCGCGAGGCATGGGGCGAGCGGCTACCGCGTCTTCAATCGCTCGCCGATCAGTTCGCCTGGCTGCGCGAGCGTGATGCCGGACGCTGGGAGGCGCTGTCCACTTCGCTCGGCGAGTACGCGACCGAACTGAGATTACTGAGGAGTGGTAGCGCTGACGTTCCCCCGCGCTACGAGGCGAAGCGTGTGGCTCGCTTCGTGTTCAGAGAGCTGGGTCTCCTGGTTGCCGGTCTGCCCGTTGCAGCGTCGGGAATGATCCTGTGGTATCTTCCTCACCTCGTCACGGCTCTGGTTTGTCGGCTGCTGAGGCCGAACATCGAGACGGTCGCCACGGTCAAGCTGTTGGCGGGTCTCGTGTCTTACGGCGCGGCTTACGTGGGCTGGATCGTGATCGCCGCGTCGGTCGGCGGCTTGGGAGCCGGTGTCGCAACCGCGGTCTTGGCCCCACTGCTGGGCTTGGTAGCGCTGCACTGGTGGGATCGTTTCCTCGAGGCGTTCGAGGATCTGCGTCTGTTCGCGAGGGTTTTGCGGTACCCGGCCGTGCGCCATCGAGTGTTGGAACGCCGCGGTTCGCTTGTGGAGGAGCTGGAAACGCTGGGACGATCGTGGACGGAACTGACGAAACGCGGCCAGGCCGGGGGGAGGTAGTGCGGTGAAAGATCACGGGCTGCCTGTTGAACGGCGCGAGGTAGCGTCCTGGTGTCTTTACGATTTCGCCAACTCGGCCTTCACGACGTTGGTGGTCACGTTCATCTTCAGCGAGTTCTTCACCCGCGTCATCGCGGCGGACAACGTGACCGGCACGGTCATCTGGAGTCGGGCGGTCAACGTCTCTGCGATCGTTGTGGCGCTCTCGACGCCGGTGCTGGGAGCGATCGCCGACTTCTCGCGGCGTAAGAAGCTCTTTCTGCTGTGGGCCACCGTCCAGACTATCCTCTTCACCGTTCTTCTCTTCTTCATGGGGCCGGGGATGGCGCTGCTGGCCGCGCTGCTGTTCGTCGTGGCAAATGTCGGTTTCGAAGGTGCCAACGTCTTCTACAACGCGTTTCTCCCCGAGATCTCCACCTCGAAGAACATCGGCCGCATCTCCGGCTACGGTTGGGCGTTGGGTTACGTTGGCGGCCTGGTGGCGCTGGTCATCGCTCTGCAGATGGTTCAATCGTGGCTGCCCGAGCAGGGTTATCTGAACGTGCGGTCCACGAACTTGCTCGTCGCCGCCTGGTTCGCCGTCTTCTCGCTACCGCTCTTTCTCGTCCTGCGCGAACGCGGGGACGCAAAGGAAGTGGAACCGGGGACGTATGTCCGAGAGGGGTTTCGCAGGGTCGGCCAGACCTTCATGCACCTGCGGCGCTACCGCGAGGCGGTGAAGCTACTGATCGCGAGGCTGATCTACAATGACGGACTCGTCACCGTATTCTCGTTTGGCGCTATCTACGCTAGCGCCGTATTCGGGATGGAGACGGCGGACGTCATCAAGCTGGGCATTACGCTCAACGTCTGCGCCGCACTGGGTGCATTCGGCCTCGGTTTCGTCAACGACTGGATCGGCGGCAAGTGGACCATTGCTATCACACTGGTCGTTCTAATCGGCGCCGCGCTGCTGGGCGCGACGGCGAGCAGTCGTACGGCGTTCTGGATCGCCGCGGCGGGAATCGGTCTAATGGTCGGACCGAATCAGTCGGCGAGTCGCAGTCTGTTAGGCGTGATGATACCGGAGGACAAGCACGGCGAGTTCTTCGGGTTCTTCGCCTTCTCAGGCAAGCTCGCCTCGGTGGCGGGACCGTTCGTCTATGGTACGGTGGTCGCGGCGACGGAGAGCCACAGGATCGCCATGGCTTCCATCGTCGTTTTCTTCGTCGTTGGATTGGTGCTGTTACTGTTTGTCGACGAGAAGGGCGGTATCGCGGCCGCGCGTGCCGCCATGCCGTCGCAGAGCTCGGACTAGTCTGAGCGGCGTATGGCTCGAGGATCTTCCCGCACCGCGGTTCGCACCCAGACGTTCACCGAGTCGGTGATACGCGAGATGACGCGGGTAGCTAACCAGCACGGCGCGATCAACCTGGCGCAAGGCTTCCCCGATTTCGCTGCGCCCGCGACTCTCAAGCGGGCGGCTGCGGACGCGGTTCTCTCCGATGTCAATCAGTACGCCATCACGTGGGGGGCGCCGCGCTTGCGGCGTGCGCTGGCGGAAAAATACCGCCGCTTCTACGCTTTGGACGTCGACAGCGAGCGCGAGATCACGGTCACCTGTGGCGCCACCGAAGCGATGGCCGCTTCCATGCTGGCACTGGTCGATCCGGGTGACGAGGTGGTCATCTTCGAGCCCTTCTACGAGAACTACGGTCCGGACGCAATCCTCTGTGGAGCGGAACCTGTCTTCGTGCCGACTCATCCTGACGGCGGCCTGGACCTGGAGGCAACGGCGGCGGCATTCTCCTCTCGGACGCGCGGTGTGATTCTCAATACACCCAACAATCCTACGGGCCACGTCTTCAGCCGCGAAGAGCTTCGAGCACTCGCCAAACTCTGCATCGAGCACGATGCCGTCGCGTTCACCGACGAGATCTACGAGCACATCACCTATGGTGCGGAACATGTCCCGATGGCGACGCTGGAGGGCATGCGCTCACGCACCGTGACGGTCAGTGGATTGTCCAAGACCTTCAGTGTCACCGGTTGGCGGGTGGGAACCATCGTGGCGCCTGCCGATCTGACGGACGCGATTCGCAAGACGCACGACTTCCTCACCGTGGGGGCGCCGGCGCCGCTTCAGGAGGCAGGCGCCGTGGGGATCGAGGAACTGGGCGACGACTACTACGACGATCTGGCCGCGAGTTACAGGGAACGGCGCGATGTGCTTTACGAAGGGCTGGTCGGTTCCGGCTTCGAGTGCCGATGTCCAGAAGGGTCCTACTATCTGCTCGCCGACTTCTCCCGGATCAGCGACAAGCCCGATGTGGAGTTCGCCCTCTGGCTGGCCCGCGAGGTCGGGATAGCCACTGTGCCGGGCTCCAGCTTCTACCGCCAGTCGGATCGCGGAATAACGCAAGTGCGCTTCGCATTCTGCAAGACGATCGAGACCCTTCAGGAAGCGGTGAAACGGCTGGCCGAGCTTGCCCGATGACACGCCAGGCCGGGCCGATCTCTTCAGGATAAGGTCTCCGCGACCCAGGCCCTTCGTATCGCTCGCACGACGCTTGCAATTCTGAGCTCCAGGGTCCATGCCGTGAACCCGGGAGCCGTCCCGGGTGTAAGTCGCGTTAGAGAGCGCCGAGCGTGGCCAAGGCAGGGGGGAGGCCGTGATACTGCCAAACACGAGAGCTTCGATCGGACCCGGCGAGATCGAGGTCCTGCTGCGGTTGTTGGCGCAGGGGACGGGCAACGGCCGCCGCAGATGGGAAGACCGGCTGACTATGGGTGGGCTCGATTCACTGTTGGACCACCCCGAAACGTTCGCGGCTGTCTGGCGATGTCGGCGCCTCGGCGCGATCCCGGCCAAGTTGGCCTTCTACGTCATGGTCAGACATACCCTGCTCGAGAGCGGCCTCGCGGATCCGCGAGTCGCGGACTACCTGGCCGCGCTGCTCATCGAGTTCGCTAGCCACGGCCGCGCCTATCGCATAACCAGGCACGACGACAAGACCTATGCGTATCTCGTCGACCTGGTCACCGACCTCGAAGCTGAGAGTTCGATGCGCAGGCAGTTTCTGCTCCACGCCCATATCGGTAACTACGCTCTGTGGTTGTCGGGTCTGTTTCCCGATCATGTGGTAGCGCGAGTGCGGAGGAAAGCGGCACCCGGACTCGATTACTACGAGAGCCTCGGCGCCTCGGGCTATCTGACGGCCAGCGAGTTCGAGTTGGCGGGTCGCTACGAGCTCCGGGACATCTTCCAGCAGGTCGCCTCGGGCTTCGGCGGTGTCCGGCGAGTCCTCAATCGCATCTCCGACCGCTACTTCTTTCCCGTTAGCTCATCGCAGATCGATCGTCTGCTGCGCCAAGCGGTGGACGGGTCGATTGCGGACTGAGAGCACGCCAACGGGGCAGGCTGGCGGTTGTGAAAGCCGTCGGTGCCGCTGCGATAGCCAGACCTTGTTAGCGCCAATAACGACAATTAGGTTTGGGCCACTTCGTCATACCGGCAACGCCTTCGAGCAACCGCCCCGGGGAGGAAGCAGTGGCGGAGGACAAACAGGTCACGCTGGTCAGCAAGATGAGCGCCCACAACACGGCTCAGCTCAAGGAGTTCTTCGAGGGCTCTGAGATCGGCGGCGACTGGCAGCTCATCTACGCGGCGAGCTACAACGGGTGTATCATCTCGCTGCCGGCAAAAGGCGGCGGCCAGATGCGCCTGCGGGTGATCGCACGATATCGAGACGAGTACCCGTACCTCGAGCTTCGGGCCGAACGCGCGGGCCCCGCGAGTCAAGAGTAGAGTGCCCAGGCGGCGGCTTCGCCAGCCTCTATCGGCGATCAATCGAGAACGGTGGGGCACGCGGGCGCTGATTTTCGGTCTCGCTGTCTGTCTTCCCTCGTGTTCGTTGGAGGCTCGTGAGGTCGTTCTGGCTTCGACTACATCGACCGAGGATTCCGGACTCTTCGAGTTTCTGCTCCCGGCCTTCAGCCAGCGTCTCCCGAACTTTCGGGTTCGTGTCATAGCCGTCGGCTCCGGCGAAGCGCTGCGTCTGGCCCGGCGAGGCGATGCAGATGTCGTGCTGACGCACTCGCCGCAAGCGGAGGAAGAATTCATGGCCGGCGGGTACGGAGAATCGCGGCGGCGTGTCATGTTCAACGACTTCGTGATCGTCGGTCCGGCGGAGGGGCCGGCCTCGCACTGCGGCAGGCTCGGTGCAGCGGCCGCTCTGGCTTGCATCATGGATGCCGGTGGTCTGTTCATCTCGCGAGGTGACGACTCGGGCACTCACGCGCGCGAGCGCCAACTGTGGTCCACGATCGGCAGGCAACCGGCGGGGGATCGATACATCGAAGCGGGACAGGGTATGGGCGCGGTGCTGATGATGGCGAGTGAGAAAGGCGCCTACACGTTGAGTGACCGTGGCACGTATCTGAGCCTGCGCGATCGGCTGCATCTCTCCGTCCTGGTGGAGGGTGACCCGCTGCTGACCAATCAGTACTCGGTGATCGTCGTACGGAACGCATCGAATCTGGAAGGGGCACGGGCGTTCGCGGCTTGGATCACCTCACCGCCGGCGCAGTCGCTGATCGGTCGGTTCGGAGTGGAGCGATTCGGGCGCCCCCTCTTCACGCCCAACGCCCAGGTCAGTCAGCTTCAGTAGGTGTGGTCTCCGGTTATCCCAACGTTGGCATCGCCCTCGTCCTATCGAAGTGGGCGGAAGCTGGGCCTGGCGATGGATGAAGCGGGCCGACGGCGGTGCATCGATCGGCGCGGTGGTTCACGATGGATCTACTAGGAGAGGCTCTCCACGAGGCGTTTCGGCTGCTGATCAGCGGTGATCCGTATCTGTGGAAGATCGTCGCCAGATCCTTGCAGGTCTCGGGCCTCGCGGTCCTGTTTGGGCTGCTCGTCGGGATTCCCTTGGGTACCTGGCTGGGGCTGGCGCGTTTTCCGGGACGGGGGATCGGCGTGGCGCTGGTCAACACCGGACTGGCCTTGCCGCCGGTCGTGGTCGGCCTGTTCGTCTATGTCCTTTTGTCACGGCAGGGACCGCTGGGCAACCTGAACCTGTTGTATACGCCCGGCGCCATGGTGACCGCTCAGTTCCTGCTGGCCGCCCCCTACGTCGCCGCCATAACTCTGGCAGCCGTGCAAACGGTCCCCCCCGAGTTACGGCTGCACGCCCGCGCCTTGGGCGCTAGCCGCTGGCAGGCCCTGCTGTTGCACCTGCGCGAGGCGCGTCTGTCGCTGATGGCGGCGGTCGCGGCTGGCTTCGGAGCGGTGATTTCCGAGGTGGGCGCCGTGATGATGGTCGGTGGCAACGTTCAGGGCGAGACGCGGGTGATCACGACTGCCATAGTCTTGGAGACGCGTCGCGGCCGGTTCGCCACGGCGATGGCGCTGGGAATCATCCTGCTGGTCATCGCGTTCGCCGCGAACGCGTTCATCACGCGCGTACAACAGGCCCGGCCATCGGGTCGCCGGCCGTTGACCAGTTAATGGTGACTCCGGCGAATCGTCGGGGAGCGGAGCCTCTTCTACGGGGCGAGGGTCTGGTTCGCCATTACGACGGACGTTGTGTGGTCGACGTCGAGGCGCTGGCGGTGCACGGCGGCGAGGTACTGGCGCTGCTGGGTCCGAATGGGGCTGGGAAGTCCACACTGTTGCGCCTGCTCGCCGGCTTGGAGTCGCCCGATGAGGGATGTGTCTATTTCAAAGGCCGCCGGGTTGTCCGTCGGGATCGAGAGGCGCGCCAGGCGTCCGTAGCCGTGATGCAGCGTCCCTATCTTTGGCGCGGTACGGTTCGACAGAATGTCGAGTACGGTCTCAGGCTACGCGGCGTATCATCGCTGGAGCGGCGGACGCGGGTTCGTGCCGGGCTCGAGATGCTTGGTGTAGCAGAGTTGGCCGAGGTTTCGGTCGCGACGTTGTCGGGCGGTGAGACGCAACGCGTCGCGCTGGCGAGGGCGCTCGTCCTCGAGCCGGAGGTCCTCTTTCTGGATGAGCCGACAGCCGATCTGGATGTGGCGGTCCGGCGGCGCTTGCTGACAGATCTGGAGCGCATCCTCCGAAGGATCGCCCCGGCGATCGTGCTGATAACCCACGATCCGGGTGAGGCATTCGCGCTGGCCGACCGCGTGGCGGTGATCGAGGGTGGACGCATCATCCAGACGGGATCACCCGCCGATGTGTTCGAGGCACCAGCGAGTGAGTTCGTGGCTTCCTTCACGGGCGCCGAGTTCATGTTGAACGGCGAGGTCGAGGCCTCGGACCAGGACACGGTCCTCATCCGTCTCGACTCGGGCCAAGCGCTCGAGGTGGCGGGTAAGGCCGAGCCGGGAGCACGCGTGCGGGTCGCGTATCGTCCGGAAGATGTCGTGATCGGGCCCCTGGACTCGTCGACGACCAGTGCCCGCAACCGCTTCGTGGCCCGCTTGGCACGTCTTCATCCGCAGGGCGGACTGGTGCGGGTGCGTCTGGAATCGGACGGCTTGAGTCTGGAGGCGTTGATCACGCGCCGCTCGCTCGAGGGTCTCGACCTGCGGGTCGGAAAGACGGTCGTCGCCCAGATCAAGGCCACGGCTTTCCACATTTTTCCTCTCTAACATCCGGGCTCCGAGCACCGGACCAGCGAGTCGCCGCCGGCGTTACGGGTGCGATTATCCACTGTCCGCGCGGGGATCTCGCGCACGCGTCGCCGGTCGGAATGCGCGCTCGTGATTCCTGACCTGTCTGGTTTCTGGCCGTGGTGCACCATGCCGTCGGCTGGGGCCCGTGAGCGGCCAGAATACCGGTTGGCAGCGGCGTTCGTCGAAGGAGGGGCGCGAGTTGACGTTTTGATGATAGACCGCCGTTAACCTCTGCACAGGCCGCTCCGGGGCCGGAGCAACGGAGCAACGGAGCGGAGCGGAGCGGCGATACTGAAGGTGGGGTGGGATGGGGGACGAAAAAGTCGGGCCAGATAAGGATGTCGGTGTGTCGGCGGCGGCTGAGAGAGTCGAGCCGACGGTGAAGTTTCCGTTTGGCGCCGTCTTCACGTCTCTCCTGACCATCCCCCTTCAAGTGGAGTCTGACGAGTCGTTGATGGTCAGCGACTTCCTGCCGACAACCAGCGGCCGGCTGTGGATCGCCGACGGAGAGGCGTGCCTGCTCAAGATCTACGCGCACGACGGGCGGCGGATCGGGACGTTGGCCCGATACGAAACGGGCCTCAGGCGACCTGTCAGCTTGACCTCGCTGCACGAACGCTGGGTCGCGGTCCTCGACGGCTACTTGCCCGCTGTGGCCATCCTGGATGAGAGTGGCCACCTGACGCGGCGTTTCCCGCTACCGGAACTGGACCGGCCGCTTCAGGTTCTCAATCTGGGGAATCGTCGCCTGGCCGTGGTCGGGTCGGGTTGGGGCGCCGGTGCCGGCCATCTGGTCCATCTGTATACGCCAAGCGGCGATTACGTCGAGTCCTTCTTCGGGGAGCCGAGAATCGACCGGTCTTCGGGCCGGGCGTATGTCGCGGGTGCCGGAAGCTTGGTATACATCGGCCACAGCCGGACCGACTCCTTCGCGGTATATGATGTAGAGGCGCGTGCGGTGGTCTCCTTCTCGAACCTCAGCGTTCCGGCGCGCTTGCAGGAGACGACCGGTCGGTATTCGTCTCTGGGCTTGAGCGGCCTTTTCGCTACGCCTTGCGGTCCGCTGATCGCTCAGTATGCGAACGGCGATGAGGTTGGGGGTTACTCCTATGATCTGTACGGTCTCGATGGCGCGCCCATCGCGTTGGGCCTGCGCAGCTGGGAGCGTGTGGTCGGCGTGGAGGGATCGCTCTACTACTCGTTTCGCGCGAACGGCGCGAACGCCGCATTGATCCGTGTCTGGAGACTGAGACTGGCGGACAGCGGATTGTCAGGTGCCAGTGGAGGAAACGGCTGAGTCGCGGGCTGCCTAGCCGAGATCGCGCAGGAGCCTCTTCCAACGTCTCAGCAGTTCGTCCTCGGCTGGCCGAAGCTCCCAGCCGGGCGGGTCGATCTCGCGTCGATTCTCGAGGTGCCATTCGATGGTCGGTGCCAACCA
>JASFLD010000050.1:0-13429 GCA_050118275.1 Gemmatimonadales bacterium | reverse complement strand
GTCGCTCGGCTACCGATACGCCTATGTCCTGAACGACGAGTACGAACGCACCACTCGGGCCCTGAAGGCCCGGGTCGGGCCAGCGCGCAGACTCCGGGTCTGGCGAGCACGCGCCAGCGCCCTGGCTCACCTGTTCTCGCGGGCGCACTTCCGCGCCGAGCGCACCCACGCCGCCATGCTCGCTCGAGGATACGCCGGCCGGTTGCCCGCATTGAGGTTGACGGCTCAGCCCAATATCGGCGTGACCGCCGCCATCGTGGTCTTGCTCGCTGTCGTCTGGCTGGGAGGCGTCATCGAGGTGGTGCGATGAACGAAGGTCGCGTTGCCGCGGCTTGGGACATCGCGATCCGTGGGCTCAGCTACGGTTACCCGGGTGCTGCATCGCCGGCTTTGTCCGACGTGTCGATCTCGGTCGCGGCCGGCGAGCACGTGGCCATCGTCGGGCCGAACGGCGCGGGCAAGAGCACGCTGCTGCTGCATCTCAACGGCATTCTCGAACCGGCCACCGGCTCGGTGAATATCGGTAGCCTTGGCGTGGGTCCAGAGAACCTGCCAGAAATCCGGCGCCGGGTGGGTCTGGTGTTCCAGGATCCAGATGATCAGCTGTTCATGCCTACTTTGTTAGAGGACGTAGCGTTCGGGCCGCTCTGTCAGGGTGCATCCAGCGCCGAGGCGGAGGCCCGGGCGCGCGAGGCATTGGACAGCGTGGGCCTAGGCCACGTCGACGCCCATCGCCCCGCCCACCATCTCAGCGGCGGCGAGAAGCGCCGGGCGGCGCTGGCCACGGTGTTGAGCATGGATCCGGGAGTTCTCGCGCTGGACGAGCCCAGCGCCGCACTGGACGGGCGCGGTCGCCGGCAGGTTGCCGAGATACTCCGTGCGCGGCAACAGACGTTGCTGGTGGTGACCCACGACGTCGAATTCGCCGGCGCCATCTGCCCGCGGATGATCCTGGTCGACGAGGGCCGGCTGGTCTTCGACGGGCCGACATCAGAGCTATTGGCCGACAGGCAGCTGTTGCTCGCTCACGGGTTGGAGCTCGCCTCCTGGCTCCACCTGCCCGTGGAAGAGCCCCCTTCATGACCTGCCTACCAGCGCATTGCCCGAGCCGGGACCGTCTGGCGGCGTGGCCCAGACATGCGCAAAGCCGGCTGGAGTTTTCCAGCCGGCTCTGCTTCTTCTCGTACTGAACTGGCCGAGGCTGCCCGATCACCCACCGAGCATGAAGGCGTACCCAGCCATGATCTGAATGTTCTGGTTCTTGATGCTCTCGTTGCTATCGGGGACATCATTGATGTCGCTCAAGCCGAGGTTATACAGAACATCCAGCGTCAGAGCGCCGGGACCGACGCCGAAATCGATACCGCCACCGAAGAAGACGCCGAAGTCGACGCTCTTCGTTTGGGCTCCGATTTCGTCACTATCGCAGTCGACGTCGACGGTGACACCGCCTTCAGTGCCCGAGAACTTACAGCTCGCCTCGATCCCGACCGCCGGGCCGGCGTACAAACGCGGCGTTACCGGCCCCTCCGTGGGGATCAACAGCGTCAGCGGGACCATGAACTCGACGTAGTCGAGCTTGATCTTGACATCGACGCCCTGCTCTTCCGCCTTCGTCCCCTTCTGGACGTACTGGCCCTCGAGCTGCAGCCTGAACATCCTGTGCAAGTCGAATCCGACGAACGCCCCAGCCGAAAAGCCAGTCTTGCTCTTGAGGCTAGTCTCGAGTAGCTGTTCGGCATCCCCGCCCAAGTTGGAGAAATCGACGCCAGCTTTGACACCGGCGCGCATGCCCATCTGGGCAAACGCCGATCCGGTGGCGAACACCAGAACGAAGGTTGACAAGACCAGAACGCGGGTAAGACGTTTCATTCTTTCTCCCCCTGTTGAATTGCCGCACTTACGGCCGTCCCCCGCGACGGACGTTAAGGCGGCTACACGATTGCCCTTATGGCGACAAGCAAGCCGATCTATCTCCCGGAGCGCCGGTGCGGAATCGCCTCCAGTATGTCGATCGGTCGCCTAAACGTCAATAAGCAAGGGAGTTTCCACGATTCCGATCACGAACCGCCGACCACGAGAGCGTAGCCGATAGTGATCTGAATGTTCCTGTTCTTCAGCGTATTTTCCGAACCCGCGACATCGTTGATGTCCGAAAGACCCAGGTTGTAAAGGACGTCAAACGCCATCACCCCGGTTCCGAGAGTGACATCGGCGCCCAGGCCGAAAAACACGCCAAAATCGACGCCCTTGGTCGCACCGTCTACATCCTGCTCGTCGCAGTCGACGCCGACGTCGACTCCGTCTACCGTCGCCGCGCGCTTGCAGCTCGTCTCGAAGGCGAGAGCCGGCCCCGCGAAGAATCGAGGCGTGAGAGAGCCTTGCGTCGGCACCGTCACCGACAAAGGTAGGAGGAACTCCAAGTATTCGAGATTGAACTCCAGATCGTCAAGATCGGTCTCCTCGGCCTTTGCGCCCTTCTGAACGTACTGCCCATCGATCCCCAGCCTGAATATCGTGCCGAGATCGGCGCCGATGAATGCTCCGGCCGAGAAACCCGTCTTGACACTCGTATTCTCAGCATCACCGCCAAGATCAGCGAAGTCGACCCCGAACCTCAAGCCGGCACGCAGATCCTGTGCGACGGATGGACCGGCAAAGGCCAGCGCCAGTCCGATCGCCACGAGCACACGAGTGAAGCGCGCTATCAGCATCCCCGTCGCAAATCCTGCATGCTCTTCGCTGATCGAACTTATCCGAGCGTCTTTGCTGGGCGACTCGAGGAGGCGCCGCTCTCCGGCGCCCCTCGCGCGCGACGACTATAGTGATAAGACCAGACCCGCCGAGAGCACGAGATCCGCTTGCAACTGCGAATCTAGCTCCTCCTGTCCGACACCCGTGTCGACGGTCAACTTGCTCGAATAGACATACAGGTCGGCATCGCCGCGGATCGCCAGGATGCCGGGCAATTTCACGCGTAAGCCGGCACCGACCGCTCCACCCAGATCGGTCTTGCCATCCGTCACGTCGCTGTAGAAATCGCCGCTTCGCCCAATGAGCGCGGGTCCGCCGCTGAGGTGCAGGCTGATCGGCCCCGGCAATAGTGTCAACAGCAGCCGGGCATCCGCCGCCCAAATACTGGCGCTTTCTGACGTCGTACCTTCATCATCGGTGACCTCTCCATCGCTGAAGGCATACATGAAGTTGCCTTCCACGGCCACGATGCCGAGACCGAGACCCACACGGGCACCCACCGCCAGCGCCTCCTTCTGGCTGGCAATGATGTCGACATCCTGGATAGCTTGGTCGGCGAGGTCGGCGAACGGGATATACACGCCGATGTACGGCTCGATCTCGATGGGGATCTGCGCCATCGCCGGGCTGACCCCCACGAGCGCGAGAACCACCGTGAGTCCAAACAACTTCTTCGTCATGCCACACCTCCGTCTGATGTGATCGGACAGGTACGAATGCCTCTGCGGGTCGCAAGAGCGGATCGGGGGAGGTTAGCGTAGTACGCGAACTGCGCCCACCAAATATAACTGTACATGAGACTTACGCCAGAGGCAGCCGCGCCCAGGCTACCGGCTCCAAGCCACCCAACTTGTGCGCCGCCGCTTCTCACATTAGCTCTTCCGGCATCTGGAGCCACGCAGATGACACTCACGCGGAGCGCGCGGTGACCGCCGAGGCCAAGGTCGAGGGGTTCGGAACGTTCAAGGGAGTCTTCACGCCCAGTATTCTGACCATTCTCGGCGTGATCATGTACCTGCGGCTCGGCTGGGTGCTGGGTAACGTGGGTCTCCCACTCACGCTCGTTATCGTCACCCTCGCCAGTTCCATCACGTTCCTCACCAGCCTCTCCATCGCGGCTACCGCGACGAACATGCGCGTCGGCATCGGCGGAGCCTACTTCATGATCTCGCGCTCGTTGGGCGTCGAGGCCGGCGCAGCGATCGGCGTGCCGCTTTTCTTCGCGCAGGCACTCGGAATCTCTTTTTACATAGTCGGCTTCGCCGAGTCGCTGAACAACGTGTTCCCGTTCCTGCCCCCCAAGGTCATTGGCGTCGCGACCTTGACGCTGCTCGCCGTCCTCGCCTACAAGTCCGCCGACCTCGCCTTGAAGAGCCAGCTCTTCATCATGGGTGCGATCGTCGTATCGCTCGTATCCTTTTTCGCGGGCGGCGCGCCGGCCGAAGGATTCGCAGCTGCCGCCGAAATCCCCGCGAGAGAGTCGTTCTGGGTCGTGTTCGCCGTGTTCTTCCCGGCCGTCACCGGGATCGAGGCGGGTATCGCCCTCTCGGGTAACCTGAAGAACCCCGGAAAATCCCTGCCGCTCGGTACAATCTCGGCCGTGCTGGTCGGATACGCCGTCTATCTGGCGATCCCGATCTTCATGTCGCGGATCGTTCCCAGAGAAGTCTTGCTGACCGATGCGCTGGTGATGCGCAAGATCGCGTTATGGGGCGATGCCATCCTCATTGGCGTGTGGGGAGCGACCCTGTCGAGCGCGATGGGCTCCCTACTCGGCGCGCCCCGTACGCTGCAGGCCCTGGCGCGCGATAGAGTCGTGCCAAGGTTCTTCGGCCGAGGACACGGTCCGACCGAAGAGCCGAGGATAGGGACGGCTGTGGCGTTCTTCGTGGCGCTGGCCGGGATCATGGCGGGCAGCCTCAACTTGATCGCTCCGGTCCTGTCGATGTTCTTCCTCACGTCCTATGGATTCCTGAACATATCGGCTGGGCTCGAGACCTTGATCGGTAGCCCCGCGTGGCGGCCCCAGTTTCGCACGCCGTGGTGGGCCTCTCTGCTTGGCGCCTTTGGTTGCTTCGCGACGATGTTCATGATCAATCCCGGCGCCACCTTCATCGCCGCCTTCGTCTCGCTCGGCGTCTTCTACATCATGCAGCGCCGCCAGATGCGCGCCTACTGGGGTGACATGCGCCATGGGTTGCTCACTCTCCTGGCACGCTTCGCCGTCTACCGTCTCGCCCAATCGGCGCCGGCGGCGCGAACCTGGCGCCCGAACATCCTCGTACTCAGCGGCTCACCGACGACGCGATGGTATCTGATCGAACTGGCCGAAGCCCTGACTCACGGCAGCGGTTTCCTAACGGTGGCCAGCGTTGTACCGGAAGAGTCCGCGGTCGCGGCCCGCATTCAGCAGGTCGAGACGAAGATCGCCGACTATCTACGCCGTCGCGGCGTGCCGGCATTGGTCGAGGTGCATGCGGCGAATGACGTATTCAGCGGCGCCGAGGCTCTGATACAGGCGAGCGGCATCGGACCATTGTTTCCCAACACGATCGTGCTCGGCGAGACGGAGCAGGCAGAGAACATGGAGAAATTCGCCCGACTCATCCGACTGGCTCACCGGCTCGGGCGGAACATGGTCATCGTCCGGGAGGCCGAGACAAAGCCGGCCGATCGCCGCAAGCGACAGGTTCATGTCTGGTGGGGCGGCCAGCGCCAGAACGCGGGATTGATGCTCGCCCTCGGCTATCTTCTGCAGCGAAGTCCCGAGTGGTACGGCGCCGAGCTCGCCATCAAGTCAATCGTCGGCTCGACCCAGGAGAGGGACGGAGCGCTGCGCAGACTGGACAAGATCATCCACCACGGCAGGTTGAAGGCGGACCCGGGCGTCGTCGTGCGGGAAGCCAGTGAGACCACGTTCCAGGTCATCGCCCGTGCTTCGAGTGAGGCCGACCTGGTCTTTCTCGGCATTCGGCCGCCCGAGCCCGACGAGTCGGTCGAGGAGTATGCCGCCTACTACTCGAGCCTGCTCGATCATATGCAGCCGCTGCCCGCAACGGGTTTGGTCCTCGCAGCCGAGAACATCGACTTCCAGAAGATCTTCGATTAGTGACCGCTGGAAGACCGCGTTGCCACGAACGTCATCGACGCCACGCGCCCTTACGAGGAATCGGCCCCCGCGGCTTGTGCGGGTCCCTGCTGGGAGCTTCCGTTCGTCGGGGCGGGCGGGCCGTTCCCACAATCAGGCTGGCGGGACTCGTACGAAGAACAGCCAGACGCAGTAGCTGGCGTAGAACGAGATCAGCAAGAGACCTTCGCCGCGCGAGACGCGCCGGCCGGAAATGATGATCGGGAAACACAGGACGCTCAAAGCCAGCGCCACCGGCAGATCGTAGCGCAAAATGTCCCCTGCGACGGCTAGCGGCCGGGCGGCGGCAGAGAAACCGAGGATGCCGAAGAGGTTGAATATGTTGCTGCCCAGGACGTTGCCGATCGAGATCGCCGCCTCCTTCCTGAGCGCCGCGACGACCGAGGTGGCGAACTCGGGCAGCGAGGTTCCGACTGCCACGATCGTCAGCCCCACAACCGCTCGCGAGAAACCGGCGAGGTCGGCAATCTCGACCGCGCCGTCAACCGCCCACTGCGCCCCCAGGTAGAGAAACACCAGACCGCCCAGCATCAAAGCCAGACTCTTCACGAGCGACGGGGTACCTGGAACGGTTCCCAGCACCGAACCGGCGATCACCATTCCTCTGACCTGGGCCCTCCTGTACAACCAGGCGAGATAGAGCACCAGAGCCGTCATCAAGAGCGTTCCCTCGATTCGGCCCAGTTCACGGTTGAGAATCAGGCCTCCGACGGCCAGCGTAGCGACGATCGATATCCCGAGGTCCCGTCCGACGCTCATCGTCCGCAGGTAGAGAGGACTGACGAGCGCGGCGCTGCCGAGCACGAGACCGAGGTTCGCGATGTTGCTGCCGACGACGGTACCAACGGCGATGTCGGACTCGCCGCGCAGACCGGCTAGCACGCTGACGACCAGCTCCGGCAGCGACGTGCCACAGGCGACGACAGTGAGTCCGATGAACAGCGGCGACAGCTTCAGCCTGAGCCCGAGCTGCGATCCGCCCGATACCAGGGCGTGACCGCCTGCGAACAGACAGGCGATGCCGACGGCGAGTGTCGCGGCAGCTAGTAACACGGACTGTCGAGTCCGGTGCCCGGGCTCATGTCTAGCTCGAGGAATTCATGACAAGAAACAAGTGCCATCTCCCTACCGCTGCACGCTCGACCCTCAACGGCGCCTCTTGTCCAAGGCCTCAGCACGATACACCGGTCCCACCCCATACTCGGCGGCGGCCCACAGTCCGAGGATGACGCTGATCGCCGCGATCGTGCGCTTCTCATCTCCGCGCGGAATCACAAGCCCGTAGGTGTCGGCCACGAAGTGCATGCGCTCCAGCACTCGTGCCGCCGCGCTACGCTCTATCCCGCCGTGCCAGAAGTCGAGCTGGTCGAGAATCATTGACTCGTGACGACGCAAGAATTCGCCCAGCGAGAACACGGCCCGACTTTGCGGGGCACGCGGGCGACAGATCGCCAACAAGTCGTCTACGTAGACATCCCAAAGCAACGCGAGGTCCCGATTCGACTGGCGGCGCAGGTATCGCGCCCGCTCCAGCGAGAATCTCGCTCGTGTCTTCGTTCGGCCACGTGGGATCAAGGGGTGAATGTCATAGAATGTGTGAACGGTGTCTTCATCGTACTCGTCCACCTCGTGGTAGGCCCAAGTCCGCTTCAGCGCCGGCCAGCCCGCCACGACAAGAACCGCAGGCTCCTCGCTATCCAGCAGGATGAACTGCCCTTTCTCCTCCTTGACCACTGTGACCCAGTGGCCCCACTCCTGAACGCACAGCAGGCATGGAAGACCCCGGCGTAAGTAACCCACCAATTCCCTGCGCGCTCGATCCGGGTCCAGCTTCCGTATCATCTGCAGCTCGCAGCCGTAGCGCCGCGCAGCGAGCGCCAGCCTGGCCTCATCCGTGCCGCGCCACGTCGTGCCCGCCGCCCGCGAGATCTCCCATTCAGGAACGAGGATCCCATGAACGAGCAGCGCATGCTTCAGTGCGAAGGGACCGCACTGCCAACGGTTCGGCTGTTTATAGATTCCCATGAGATGTAGTCGCGCACCCCACCCCTAGATGATCAGCCACAGGCCGCCGTGCTCGACCGTTCGCTCCGATTCACCGAGTCCTCGGTTCGAGATGATCCGCCCGAGCTCAGGACGCTATTTCGCCAGCTACGAGACTCAGGTTACAGTATACAGCCGACTGGCAGGTCAGAGAAACGGAACCCTCAACTGGTCGTCGACCTCGGTCCGTCACGCACGCCTCTGCCAGCAGCGCGCGGTGGCGCCGCCGTCGATCGCGCGCCAGACTCAGCTTGCCTTCGAGCGCCGCTGAAGCAGTCATCCAGCAGGGAGAGACACATGTTCATCAGCCGAGTGTCATGGAAGCGATGGCCCCGCATCAGTCCTCGTACGTCCCCGGGCGCGCCGCCCGGCACGGTGGTGGTCGATCCGGATGCGCCGAAACCGGTGGTCAGCGTGTACGGCTGTGACGCCGAGAACCTCGTCGAGGAGAAGATCGACGACCTGCGGGCCATCCCAGAAATGCGTAAGAAATGGCCCCTCGTCTGGGTCAACGTCGATGGTCTCGGTGATGTTGAGATCCTCAGCACTATCAGCGAGCTGTTCGGGTTGCATCCGCTCGCGCTCGAGGACGTGGCGAACGCCAACCAGCGTCCCAAGCTGGAGGAATACCCGGACCACCTCTTCCTCGTCCTTCGCATGCCGCAAGTGGCGGAGGATGAATTCCGCACCGAGCAACTGAGCCTCTTCCTCGGTGCCGGCTACGTGGTCACTTTCCAGGAAAGACCAGGCGACTGCTTCGAGCCTGTGAGGAAGCGCTTGCGGGATATGCCGCGCACCCGATTCCTCGAAGCCGACTATCTCGCCTACGCCCTGGTGGACGCCATCATCGACAGCTATTTCCCCGTCCTCGAGGCATTCGCGGAGCGCCTGGACCATCTCGAAGACCGGATTGCCATCCAGCCCGGCGCCGACTTGATCGGCGAAATATTCGAGACGAAACATGCAATGCTGGCGATCCGCCGTGCCATCTGGCCGACACGAGACATCCTCAACTCGCTGGTACGCGATGTAATCCCGCTCGTTTCCGACAACACGAAGACGTACCTGCGCGACTGCTACGACCATGCCGTGCGCATCATCGATCTGGTGGAAACGTACCGCGAGTTGAGCGCGGGTCTAATGGAGTTTTATCAATCGAGCGTCGGGCATCGCATGAACGAGATCATGAAGGTTCTGACGATCATCGCGACGATCTTCATCCCTCTCACGTTCATCGCGGGGATCTACGGGATGAACTTCAATCCCGAGCGCTCGCCCTGGAACATGCCGGAGCTCGACTGGTACTGGGGCTACCCCGCCGCACTGCTGGCGATGGCGGTTGTCACCGTCGTCATGGTTCTGTTCTTCAGGCGTCGGCGATGGCTGTGATAGACCAGGCGGCTGCCGGCGCGGAGCTACTAGGGCCGCGCCCTCGAGATCTCGTCCCGCAGCCGCTCGAGCAGTTGCCGGGCGCCGGCGTTGCCGCGATCGAACTCCAGCCCGCGCTCGAGTGCGGCGATCGCCTGTTCGGGTTGGCCTTGTAGCTGGTAGGCCTGGGCGAGGGAGAAGTACGCTTCGGCTTTCGTGGGATCGAGCGCCACGGCCCGCCGGTACGCATCGGTGGCATCCCCTACGTTCCGCCCGCGCATCAACGCGTTGCCCAGGCTGAAATAGGTCTCGGCCTCGTACGGATTCGCCTCGATTGCCTCGCGGTAGACCGCGGTACTGGTCTCGAAGTCCCCTTGCATGGCCAGCGCGAAGCCGAGGCTGGCCAGCACCGCCGGTTGATCGGCTTCGATCGCAAGACTCCGACGGAAATAGCCAACGGCCCCGGCGTAGTCGCCCAGACTACTGTAAACCGTGCCCAAGTTGTACAGCACCTCGGCATCATTCGGCAGGATCTCGTCCGCCTTCCGCAACGTGGCCAGAGCGGCCTGGAGATCGTTTCGTGATGCATACGCCAGACCGCGGAAATTCAGTACCCAGACCCACCGCCGCCGGATAGAGTCATCCAGAGGACCGAGCGCCGCGAGTCGCTGCGCGAGGTAGGACCGGACAACGGGATCGTTACCGCGCGCCAAGTGAAGGCTCGCCAGCGCCAGCGACTGCAGATCGGGGTCTTCGCTCTCGGCAAGTCGCTGCAGGTCGGCGGCGATCTCATCCTCCAGTTCGACCATGTCAGGACTCAGATGCGTCAAAAAGAAGTAGGCCAAGTTGGTGAATTGCAGCGCGACATACGGCTCGTCCGGCCCGAGCATCAACCGGGCCGCCTCCGACCGGTCACTCACCCCACGAGCTCTGACCAGGCCTTCGATGAGACGTTTGGCTGGCTTCAGCTCGCCGTACCACTCTTCGAGTTTCTCTTGAACATCGCCCAGCGATCGATCATGGTGGCATTTCACGCACGCATTGTCGATATCGAACAGCGCATCCAACCCGGGACGTGGGATCGGAATCGTGTGATCGGAGCGCGAGTAGCGGAGTCGCCTGCCCACGTCGGGCTCTTGCAGGTACGGCATATGGCAGGGCCGATCGCTTTCGCCGCTGGTACGGCGAGTCGCAACTACCTCACTACGGGTTCGCGTTCACCGCGGCGCGAGCAGGCGACCCCGAAGCGCGAATCGAGCTGATCGCCATCTCGGGCGACACCCTCTATCCTCCCATCATCCGCGCCACCGCTCTCTCTCTGCTCGGCTCTTATGATCAAAAAGAAGTGACGGAGGCGTTCAGGCGCGCAGCGTCCGACAAGGAGGCGCTGGTGCGCTTGACGGCGGTGAGAAGCGTCGCCCCGAGGACGAGCGGTGCGGAGCGAGTCAAGCTGCTCGCGCCGCTCTTGGTCGACGACGTCACCTCCGTCCGACTCGTCACCGCGATTCGACTCGCCGGCTCGCCCGCCGGGTTGTTACAGGACTATCAGCGCGAGGCGCTGGATGCGTCACTGGGAGACTTCGCAGAGAGAATGGAGCGTTCCCTCGACCGTCCTTTCGCGGCGTTCAATCTCGGCAACCTGTACATGAGTTTCCGCGACACCGCACGGGCGGAACCCTATTTTCGAAAGGCGCTCGAGATCGATGACTCCTACTACCCCGCCGCGCTGAACCTGGCCGTCTTGCTCAACTCGAGAGGAGACAACGAGGAAGCCGCGGCGCTGCTGCGCCAGATCCTGATGGAGAACCCGGACCTGCACGAGGCAGATCATGCGTTGGCGCAAGTGTTGACGGAGCTCGGCTCGTACGAGGAGGCGGCCGCGCACCTCCGCCGCGCAGCGCGGGCCATGCCGCAGCGGCCAAGGATCCACTACGAGCTGGGCCAGCTGGAGCAGATGCTGGGACAAGGCGAGGCGGCGGAAGCGGCGCTGCTGCGGGCATTGGCGATCGAGCCGGACAATCTCGATTACCTGTACGCGCTGGCCAGCCAGTACGTTTTGAATGGCAACTTGACGGGTGCGTTGGAAATCGCCGACCGGATGATCGCCAGTCATCCCGAGAGCGACATGGGTCGGCAGGTGAAGATTCAGGTGGAGTGGGCGCTGCAGCCGCGCCCGGGCCGTTCGGCCGGGCCGGCTGCGCGTGTGCCGTGAGGTCCCATCCACTGCGTGGCGTTGGCTATCGAACAGACAGCGATCGACGGCGGCCCAGCGCTAGTAGCTCGCCGCGTCGAGCTTCACCTTGCCCCGGAATATCCAGTAGATGCTGAAGGTGTAGGCGACCACGACCGGCATACCGATGAGCGCGATGATCAGCATGATCGTGTGGGTCTTCACGGACGACGCCGCATTGTAGATCGTCAGGCTGTGCTCGGCGATCGGCCTGGAGAAAATCAGGTCCGGATACATGCCGATACCGAACAGGGCCATCAACAGGATCATTGCCGCGCAGGACGACAGGAACGCTCGAAAGTCGTTGCCGTGAAAGACTTCTCGCGGAATGTTGGCTATGGCCAACACGTTCAGCAGCGGAACCAAGAACAGCACCGGATGAGCGAGTAACGTCTCCTCCATGTGCGGAGCGAACACCAGCGTCAGCATCGTGGTGAAGACGTAACCGATGACGAAGAAGGCGATGAGTCGAGGTATCCAGCCTCTCACCCGCGCCTGCAAGTCACCCTCGGTCTTCATCACCACGTAGATCGCGCCGTGCATGGCGAACAGCGCCAGCGTGGTCAGTCCAACAACCAGCGGATAGGGCCGCAGCAGCCCCAGCAGACCGCCCCGGTACTCACCCGCAGCATCGAGGGGGATGCCGAGCCCGATGTTGCCGAGCGCGACTCCGACGAGAATGGACGAGACGATGCTGCTGACTGCGAAGCTCACATCCCAGATCTTGCGCCAAGTTGGCGACTCACGCTTGCTGCGGAACTCGATGGCCACAGCGCGGAAGATGAGTGCGAACAGCAGTAGCATGAAGGCGAGATAGAAGCCGGAGAAAGCCGTCGCGTACACTTCCGGGAAGGCGGCGAAGAGAGCCCCACCGCCGGTGACCAACCAGACCTCGTTGCCGTCCCAGACAGGGCCGATCGAGTTGAGCATGATGCGGCGATCGTGATCCGACTTCGTGAACAAGTGGAGGGCCCCGACACCCAAGTCGAAACCGTCGAGCACGGCATAGCCCGCCAGCAGTACGCCGACGAGGATGAACCAGATGGTATTCAGATCGAGACTCATGCTCGCCTCCCCTCCTCTACCGGAATTTCCCCGGGTCCGTAATGGATCTTCTCGTTCAACAGGTAGACGAAGAGGGCAAAGAGGAAGAGATAGATCAGCCCGAAAAGTACCAGCGAGGTCACCACCTGGTTCGCCGAAACAACGTTCGAGAGCCCTTCCGCCGTGCGCATCAAATCCTGAACAATCCACGGCTGACGCCCGACCTCCGCCGACAACCAGCCCAGCTGATTCGCGATCTGCGGGCCGAGCACGGAGAACACGAATACCCAAAGCAGCCACCGCGTTTGCACCAATTTGCCGCGCCACGCGTAAAAGGCTCCGGTCAGAGCGATGACGATCAACAAAACGCCCACCGCCACCATGAGGTGGAAGGCCTGGAACACCAGGTTGACCGGCGGGCGATCGGCCTCGGCAAACGAGTTCAGCCCCGTGACCGGCGCGTCCGAATCGCCGTGCACGAGCCAGCTCAGCATACCCGGGATGGCGATGCCGTCGGTCCGACCTGCCGCTTCATCGACCCAACCGGCGATGTAGAGGCCCGCCGGCCCGCTCTCGTAGTGACCCTCGTAGGCGGCCAGCTTCGCCGGTTGGTTCGCGGCCACTCCCACGCCGCTGCTGTGGCCGGTCACCAACTGCAGCAGCGAGGCGACCACAGCCAGTACCAGAGCGATCTTGATCGATGCCTTCGCGAAATCCTCGTGCTTTCGGCGCAGCAGATAGAAGGCGCTCACACTAAGCACGAGGAACGCGCCGGCCTGCCACGCACCCATGTAGACGTGGCTGATGCGGTTGAGGAAAGACGGGTTGAACACCGCTTCCCA
>JASFLD010000049.1:0-13477 GCA_050118275.1 Gemmatimonadales bacterium | reverse complement strand
TGGGGTGCACCGCCGGCGGTGCTTGCAAATTCGGCGCCACTCCAACCCCGGCGTCCGGTGGAAAATGCCGCATCACCAGATCCAGCAGCTTTTCGTGGTGCACGTTCCCGGCGGCCGCGACCACACAGGTATTCGGTTGGTAGGCCCGTCGCCAGAGGCGGAGCATGTCATCCCGCGTGATTGCTGTGACCGTCTCGCGAGTGCCGAGCACCGGATTCCCGTACGCATGGCCGCCCCAGAGCGAGCGGGCGTTGATGTCAAAGACCAGTTCCTCCGGGGTGTCCTCCACCCCGGCGATCTCCTCCAGGACAACGTTGCGCTCGAGCTCCAAGTCATTCTCGAGCAACAACGGTCTAAAAACCAAGTCCGTGAGGATCTCTACCGCGATCGGCAGGTGCTCGTCCAGCACGCGCGCGTGGACGGCGGTGTGCTCGCGGGAAGTGTAGGCGTCGAGCGACCCACCGATTCCTTCGATTCCAAGCGCGATTTCACGCGCCGATCGGTTCTCTGTTCCTTTGAACACCATATGTTCGAGCAGGTGCGACGCCCCCATCTCCTCGGCCCGGTCGTGACTGGCGCCCCAACGGATCCAGATGCCCACCGCCGCCGACCGGACGCCGGGCACAAGCTCCGACAGCACGAGCGGGCCACCCTCCAGTTCGGTCCGGTAGGCCCGCTCATCCAGCTGCACGGTCGCTCCGGGTGTCATCACGAAGCCCGACCGAGGGGGGACAAAAAAGCCCGTCCCGCACGTTTTCGGGACAGGCTTGTACCGGTCGCGACGCTGGGCCTCACGAAGACTTCGCGGCCTCGGCTTCAGCGGCCATGGCCGCCCGACGCGATAGACGCATGCGACCACGGTCATCGACCGAGATCAGTTTGACCGAGATCACGTCGCCGCTCTTGACAACGTCCTCGGTCTTCGCGACGCGACCCTCCTCCAACTCCGAGATGTGGCAGAGAGCCTCGACACCGGGGAGGATCTCGACGAAGGCGCCGAACGAAGTTGTATTCTTGACCACGCCCTTGTAGATCTTGCCGATCTCGGGCTCCTGTACGATCGCTTCGATGATCTCGCGCGCCCGCTCGCCCGCCTCGCCGCTGACCGACGAGATCGTGACCAGGCCGCTGTCCTCGATGTTCACCTCAGCGCCCGTCTCTTCCTCGATGCCCCGGATCGTCTTGCCCTTCGGGCCGATGATCTCACCGATCTTCTCCGGATTCACCTGCAGCGTGATGATACGCGGCGCCATCGGCGAAAGGCTGGACCGCGGCTCGGCCAACGTCTTGTCCATGATATCGAGGATGTGCAAGCGTGCTTCACGCGCCTTCGCCATCGCCTCACGCAAGATATCGGTCGAGATGCCCTGGATCTTGATGTCCATCTGCACGGAGGTGATTCCTCCGCGCGTCCCGGCCACCTTGAAGTCCATGTCGCCCAGGTGATCTTCGATTCCCATGATGTCGGTGAGCACCACGGTCCTGTCGTCTTCCTTGATCAATCCCATGGCAATACCGGCGCAAGCCGAACGAACGGGTACACCGGCCTGCATCAACGCCAGGGAAGCGCCGCACACCGTCGCCATCGAGGACGAGCCGTTCGATTCGAGAATGTCGCTGACGACCCGGATCGTATAAGGGAACTCCTCGTACGGCGGCAGCAGCGGCTGGATCGCCCGCTCCGCCAGTGCGCCGTGGCCGATCTCGCGCCGCGAGGGACCTCGGAACTGCCGCACCTCGCCCACCGCGAACGGTGGGAAATTGTAGTGCAGCATGAACGACTTCGAGGTTTCCTGCGACACGTCGATCGTGTCGATCCGCTGTTCATCACGGCTGGTTCCCAGCGTGACCACCGCCAGCGCCTGTGTGCTGCCGCGCGTGAAGAGGGCGGATCCGTGCGTGCGCGGTAGCAGACCG
Source organism: Gemmatimonadales bacterium (assembly GCA_050118275.1). GTDB lineage: Bacteria > Gemmatimonadota > Gemmatimonadetes > Palauibacterales > KS3-K002 > JASFMO01. The sequence goes on along the minus strand of JASFLD010000049.1, from coordinate 11,560 downwards.
ACCTCGCAGGTGATCGGGCGAATCTCTTCTGGTTTGCGGCCGTCGACTCGCTCGCCCTTCTCGAGGATCTGGCTGCGTAGCGTCTCGTACTCGATGCTGTCGATGACGGAATGGACCTGCTCCGCGAAGTTCTCGAGATCCTCCTCGAACGGCTCGGCCAACTCCTCCACGATGTCTTGTCGGAGAGCCGAAAGCGCCGCACTGCGCTCTTCCTTGTTCGGGAGATTCAGCGACTCATCCACGCGCCGCGCCGCCAACTCGTTCACGTTCACCGCCAGTCGATCGTCCAACGCCGGCGGTGACCACTCCATCTTCGGCTTGGCCAGTGGCTCGATTAGCTCCGACTGGATCGCCACGAGCTCGCGAATCCCGGCGTGGGCGAACTCGAGCGCCTTGAGCAATTCCTCCTCGGACATCTCGAGGGCGCCGCCCTCCACCATGAGGATCGAGTCTTGCGACCCCGCGACGACGATATCCACGTCGGAGAACTCGAGCTGCTGGAACGTCGGATTGATCACCCACTCGCCATCCAGACGGCCCACGCGGACCGCAGCCACCGGGTAGGCGAACGGTACGCTGGAAAGATTCAGGGCGATGGAGGCGCCCAGCAGCCCCAGAACATCCGCGTCGTTCTCCTGGTCCGCCGAGAGAATCTGGATGACCACCTGTGTCTCGTGCAGGAAGCCCTTCGGGAACAGCGGCCGGATCGCGCGGTCGATCTGCCGCGCCGAGAGTATCTCTTTCTCGCCTGGTCGCCCCTCTCGCTTGAAGAAACCACCGGGGATCTTGCCCGCCGCATAACTCTTCTCGCGGTATTCCACCGTGAGCGGGAAGAATGGGAGCCTGGTCGGCTTGTCCTCGGCGACGACCGTCGCGAGCAGCGCTGTCTCACCAAACTGTACCAGGACGGCGCCGTCCGCCTGCCTGGCCATGCGGCCGGTCTCGAGCATCAGGTTCCGGCCCGCGAAATTGCGTTCTATCAAAGTTGCCATAAGTCAAAACTGCTTCTTGTTGTCTGTGCGTTATCAATGGAGTGCCCCCGGTACCAGACTCGGGGGCCGAGAGTCGGGCTAACCTCGAAGTTTGAGATCCTCGATGATTTTCCGCATGAGCTCTGGATTCGTGCGACCGAGGTAGCGGAGCAGGCGCCGGCGCTTGCCGACCCACTTCAACAACCCGTGTCTGCTGTGATGGTCCTTGGGGTGCACGCGAAGATGTTCGGTGAGATCCGCGATTCGTTGCGTCAACATCGCGACCTGCACCGGCGCGGACCCGCGGTCCGTCGGGTGCAGCTGATATTTCGTGATCAGAGCGTCGCGCTCTTCCTTCGTCATTACCATGCTTTCGCTACTCTCTGGCTTGCCTTGCCGAATGTTCGTGCTTGTCTGTATAACCCGAAGAAGTTATTCCGCACCGCCGCCCATGTAAAGGCGGCCTTCCCCGCGCTCGAAGTACTCCACCGCCGCGGCACGGTCCCACTTCATCTGCTCCACCAGTTCACCCGCCGACGCGAACGGCCTTACGCCCCGCAGGCGGGTGAGGAACTCGACGCGCACAGAGTCGCCGTACACATCCCCCTCGAAGTCCAGCAGATGCAACTCGATCGAAGGCGGTGAACCGCGGAACGTCGGTCGCGGGCCGAGGTGCAGCAGCCCGGGCCCTTGAAACGTCCTCAACGCGGCACGCACCGCGTAAATCCCCTCACGCGGCAGGAGTTTGTCTCCGTGCGGTGTGCTGACATTCGCCGTCGCAAAGCCGAGGGTCCGGCCGCGACCTTCCCCGTGAACCACGACGCCGCTCAGCGAGTACGGCCGCCCGAGCCCGCGCACTACCCGCTCCATGTCGCCAGCCTCCACGGCGCGCCGCAATCGGGAAGACGAGATCTCCTCGCCGTTGAAGTGAATCGGCCCCACGACCTCCACCTCGAAGCCGAACCGCTTGCCGATCTCCTTGATCGTATCCACGTCGCCGCTGCGGCCTCGCCCGAATCCGTGGTCGTAGCCGACGACCAGATACTTGAGCCCGAGGCGTGCGATCAGAACCTCGCTCACGAATTCCTCGGGCAGGTACAACGACAGGGACCGTGTGAAGCTGAGGAACACGGCGTAATCGAGCCCCGAGAGGGCCAAGATCTCCTTTTTCTCGTTCGAGGTCGTCAGCAACCGCGGTGCCGCCTCCGGGCGCACGATCTTCAACGGGTGAGGATCGAAGGTGACCAGGACGCTGCGCAGACCCGTCGCGTCGGCGACCTCGCGCAAGCGGCTCAGCACAGCCCAGTGACCGCGGTGCACACCGTCGAACGTTCCCACCGTAATGCACGTCCCCCCGTCTTGCGGACCCGGACCGAGAACCCGCTCGCTCGAGTCGGGCGCGCTCAATCCCGCCTGCCTTTCGGCCCACCAGCGTCGGTGAACACCTTTATCGGCCAGAGCCGCTCGTCGTGCACGCCGGCCACGGCGGTCAACCGTCCCGCGTCGTGCACGGCTACCGGGCCCGTGGCGCGGCCGCTCCGCCAGGCGACGGAGCGCCCGTGGGCCAAATCACGCACCGAGGCCCGATCGAGATCGACGCGCTCCAAGTGCGCCACCGCCGCTTCGGGGGGAAGCAGACGCTCGAGAATATCCCCTCGCCGGCTGTCACGCTTCAGCTCCAGCGCGTCCTCCACGCTGAATACACCGATCCGCAACCGGCGCAATGCCGCCAAGTGGGCGCCGACCCCGAGGCTCGCGCCCAGGTCGCGCGCCACGGCTCGCACATACGTCCCGCTCGAGCACTCGAGCTCGATGGTCACCTTCGGCGGCGAGTAGTCGCGGATGCTGAGCTGGTGAATCGTCACGCGCTGGGAAGACAACTGCGGCCGCGCGCCGGCTCTGGCGACCGCGTAGGCTCGGCGGCCCGCCACCTTCTTGGCCGAGTAAGCGGGTGGCACTTGCTCGATCTGACCGAGTTGCCGATCGAGGGCCGTTTGTACCCGAGCGCGGTCGAGAGCCTGCCAGCCGCCGTCGGTCTGGACCACGCGGCCGGTACCATCGTCGGTGTCCGTGCTGACGCCGAGCCGGATCACGCCCAGATAGGCTTTGGGAAGCCCCGTCAGGTACTCGGCCAGTCGTGTGACCCAGCCAACACAGGCGATCAACAGACCGCTGGCGAACGGGTCGAGCGTGCCGGTGTGACCGACCCGTCGGACGTCGATCGCCCTACGCAACAGCGCCACGACATCGTGCGACGTCGGCCCTTCCGCCTTGTCGATCAGCAGTAAGCCGGCGGGATCACTGCCCATCCTCACCCTCGTCGGATTGCTCTATCGGGCCGAGCTCCGACAGAAGCTCGTGGATTCGGGTCGCGTGATCCTGCGTGCGATCCAGAACGAAACGAAGTTCGGGCATCCGGCGGATCGTCAGTTCGCGGCCCAAGCGCGTGCGCATGAAACCGGCGGCGCTGGTGAGACCTTCCAAGGCTTTCGCCCGACGTTCTTCGTCTCCGGACAGGTAGACGTAGACGTCGGCGTACTTGAGGTCACGCGTCACCCTGACATCCGTCACGGTCACCAGTCCGATCCGCGCGTCCTTGACTTCCCGCTGCAACAACCGGGAGATCTCTTCCTTGAGCAGTTGCGCGACTCTCTGTGTTCGCGTGTATTCTCGAGCCATGTCTCACCGACGAGTGGCCGACGCCGGGCGCGCCGAGGACCGACCCACCGTCGCCGCCTCTATCGGCCACCTCAGTAAAGTATCGTGGTGCTGTCTATTATCCGGACGCGGAAATCGGACTCAACGGCCGAGTTGATCCGGCTCAGCATTTCATGCGCTCTCCGCCGGTCCGACGAGACGACGGCGGCGCTCAGCTCGGCCCGCTGCCAGGTATCCTGATGATTCGTCTCGGCGATCGAGACGTTGTGCCGTCCGCGCAGGCGGTCTTTCAGGCTGCGGAGGACGGCCCGTTTCTCTTTCAGGGAATTGCAGCCATCGATATGCAACTCCCAAGCGATGACACCTACGACCACGTTGACAGGATCGTATCTGTTAGCATCCAGACGGGCGGGTCAACGATTGCCGTTAACCGGTTTGCGCCCCCACTCCGCCATCCAGTGTGCGCGCCACATGCTCGATGCGGAACGACTCGAGAATGTCGCCGACCTTTACGTCGTTGAAGTTCTCGATCGACATTCCACACTCGTAGCCCGACTTGACTTCCTTGACATCTTCCTTGAACCGCTTGAGGCTGGCAAGCTTGCCCTCGTAAACCACGACGTGATCGCGCAGCACGCGGATAGGTGAATTCCTTTCGATCGTGCCATCGCTAACGTAGCAGCCGGCGACCGTACCGACCTTCGGCACCTTGAACAACTGCCGCACTTCGGCGGCACCGAGGATGATCTCCTTCTCTTCCGGCGCGAGCATCCCTTCCAGCGCCGCCCTGACCTCCTCGGCCGCCTCGTAGATGACCCGATAGGACCGGATATCGACGCCTTCGCGTTCCGCTGCCTCGCGCGCTTTACGATCCGGTCTCACATGGAAGCCGATGATGATCGCGTCGCTGGTCTGCGCCAGCAGCACGTCGGTCTCGTTGATTGCCCCGACGCCACGATGAATGACCGCCACCTCGACTTCATCGGTGGAGAGCCGCTCGAGCTCGTCCGACAGCGCCTGGACGGATCCGTCAGTGTCGCCCTTGATGATGAGCCGCAGCTGCGTCTTCGTGCCGGCTTGCACCGCCGCGAAGACATCCTCCAGACGACTCACCTGGCTTCGACGCCGGAACTCACGTTCGCGCTCGATCTGCTGTCGCTTGCCCGTAATCTCCCGGGCGCGATCGTATTCGAGCACGATCAGGTTGTCACCCGCCTGCGGGACACCCTCGAACCCGAGTATGCGGATCGGCATTCCCGGGCCAGCGTTCTCGACGCTGTTGCCACGCTCGTCCAGCAGCGCCCGCACGCGACCCGCGTGGACCCCGCAAACGAAACCGTCTCCGACGTGCAGCGTCCCGTCGGTGATCAATACGGTGGCGACAGGACCCATGCCGCGATCGAGCTCGGCCTCGATCACGCTACCACGGGCCTGCAATTCCGGATCCGCCTTCAACTCCAGCAGCTCGGCTTGCAAGAGGATCTTTTCCAGCAGATCGTCGATACCCTCGCCCGTCTTGGCCGAGATCTCGGAGCTCAAGGTCTGGCCGCCGAATTCCTCGATCACCACCTCGTGCTCCAACAGCTCCTGCTTGACACGCGTCGGGTTCGCCGTCGGTAGATCGATCTTGTTCACGGCCACTATGATCGGTTTGCCTGCGTTCTTCGCGTGACTGATCGCCTCGCGCGTCTGTGGCATGACGCCGTCATCGGCGGCGACCACGAGGATCACGATGTCGGTCACGTCCGCGCCCCGCGCACGCATCGCAGTGAAGGCCGCGTGGCCCGGCGTGTCCAGGAACGTGATCGTGCGATCATCGCCGAGGTCGACCAGATACGCGCCCACATGCTGGGTGATTCCGCCAGCCTCGCCCGCGATAACGTTCGAGCTCCGGACATAGTCCAACAGCAAGGTCTTGCCGTGGTCGACGTGGCCCATCACCGTGACGACGGGCGGCCGCGGTTCCAGACGCTCGGGATCGGCCTCCTCGACATCTTCGGCCACGTCGGCGTCGTACTCGTCCTCCCTGACCGCCTTGAATCCGAGCTCACCGGTAATCAGCTCGATCTGGTCGAAGTCGAGCCGCTGGTTTATCGTCACCATCAAGCCCAGATTCTTGAATGCCGACGTGATGATCTCGTTGACCGAGACGCCGACCATGTCAGCCAGCTCGGCGACCGTGAGGAACTCCGCTACCTTGATCGTGCTCCGCTCCTCCTCGGCCAGACGCTCGGCCTCGGCCGCTTCCCGCTCGCGCTGCTCTGATGTGTCGCGACGCTTGCGACGCGTCGGCCCCGCGCTCTCCATCTTGGCCAAGGTGCGGCGGACGTTTGCCTGGACCGCCTCCTGATCGACCCGTGTCCGCTTCTTCTTCTTGCGGGTGCGGCGACGCCGACGCCCGTCGAGCGTATACCCTTCCGCCTGAATGCGAACGACGCCCGCTGCTGCCTTCGAAGCATCCGGCGACTCCGCCTTCTTGGGCGGGGTGGCGGCCCTCGGCATCACCGGAACCGGCGGTGGCGGCGGCTCCTCGACAGCCTCGAACTCCTCCTCTTCCTCCTCGGCCTCGAACGCCACCTCCTCTTCAGCCGCCTCCTCCTCTTCATCCAGCTCCGCCGCTTCGGGCGCTTCGACCTCCGCGGCGGCAACCTCTGCTTCCTCTTCCTCGCCGATATCGATATCCGCCTCCGCGGCGATCGGCTCGACTTCCGTCGCCGGTTCGGCCTCCGCCGAGGCGGGTACCGCAGCAGGCTCGGCCTCGGACGGCACCTCGACCTCCTCTGCCTCGGGCGCGGCAACCTCGACCGCCTCCGCCGCCAACTCCTCGGCCGCGGCTACGGCCTCCTCTTCCTCGACCACCGCCACCTCTTCGAGGGGCTCAGCCGGCTTCTCGACCACGCGCCGCCGGCGACGTCGACGCCCCGCCGATTCGTCTTTCCCCGCCGTCTGAGGCTTCCGCTTGTCGCGCTCGAGGCGCGTGCGAGCCCGTGCGACCTGGTCCTCATCGAGCGAGGACATGTGGCTGGTGACCGGCACGTCCATCTCTCTGAGGAGGAGGATCACCCTCTCGCTCGGTACCTCGAATTCTCTCGCCAACTCGTAGACGCGCATCTTCGCCAACGTCTAACACCTCCTGTCAGCTAGCCACTCACGGACTCAGCCAACTCGATTACTCTCCGACCCAAAGACTCGTCGGTGATCGCCAGCGCTACCACGCGCTCGCGACCGATCGCATGACCCAGCGCATCGCCGTCCAAGACGACCCCGCCGGGCCGCGACGTGCCGTTCAACCTCTCGACTACCGAGCGGGGAGCGTCGCCCGCGATCACGATCGCAGCCGCGCGGCCCGTCGCGATGGACTGGCACACGGCATCCATGCCGACCCGTACTCTTCCCGCCTTGGCCGCCAGCCCCAAACTCTTCAGGAAGCGGTCAGCCGCCTCAGGCTTCTCGCTCCGCCGTCCCATGCTCGGTAATTTCCTCCTCTCTCGGGAGCTCCTCGGCCTCGCTCAACTCCGCAGCACCGCTTTCCTCCGCTCCCGTATCCTCCCCGCCGACGGCTCCGGTCGTCTCAGGGCCCGATTCGGTGTCCTCGACGCCAGCGCCCGTCTCCTCGCCCTCGCTCGCTTCCGCTTTCGCCTCCAATTCCGTATCGTCTGCAGCCGCTTCCGCCTGCTCGTTCTCCTCTTCGTCCAGCGCTCGGAACGGCCCGCCGCTGGCCACCGGCTTCGCGTCCGGCGGCAGTTCTGCCGAGAGATCGGCAGGTTCCTCGACGATGGTCAGATCCTCGATCAGTTTCACCAGTCGGTCGGTGCCCTCCGGTCCAACGCCCGGGATCCTGAGGAACTCCTCCCGCTCCAGGTCGATCACGTCCATGAACGTCTTGTAACCCGCAGCTTCCAATGCCGCCAGCACTGCCGGCGGGATGTCCAACTCGGCCAGCGGGAAGTCGGCGGATGCCTCGTCCTGAGCCGGCCCACCTCCGAACAAGGCGCTCTGTGCACCGCGCTCCATCCACTCGCGGCTCGAGTACAGGTCGATCTGCCAGCCGATGAGCTGCGACGCCAGGCGGACGTTCTGACCGTTCCGTCCTATGGCCAGCGATAGCTGATCCTCGTCGACGATCGCCGTCACCACCTTGCGCTCCGAGTCTGAGATCACCTTCGCGACTTTCGCGGGCGCCAGCGAGCGCCGGGCGTAGATCTCGGGATCCGGGTGCCACGGCACGATATCGATCCGCTCACCGCTCATTTCGGAGACCACCGCCTGCACGCGCGAACCCTTCAGTCCGACGCAGGCGCCGACCGGGTCGATCGAGTCGTCGCTCGAGACCACGGCGATCTTGGTACGGCCGCCCGCCTCACGCGCGATGTCGACGATCTTGACCACACCCTGGTAGATCTCGGGCACCTCCAACTTGAACAGCGCCGCCACAAACTCCGGATCGGCTCGCGACAGGATGAGCCGCGGGCCTTTCGGTGTCTCTTCCAGCTTCTTCAAGACCGCCCGGATCGGCTCTCCCTGGCGGAAGCGCTCTCTCGGATTCTGCTCGCGCCACGGTATGAGTGCCTCGGCCTCGCGCAGCACGTTCAGCATCACGACCAACTTGCCGCGCTCGATCGCCTGCACCTCGCCCGAGAGCAACTCACCCACCCGGTCGGCGAACTCCTCGCGCACTCGATTCCGCTCGCCTTCGCGCACCCGCTGGATGATACGCTGCTTCGCCGCCAGTACCGCCGTACGACCGAAATCATCGAACTCGACCGGGATCTCCAGAAAGTCACCCACCTGGAACTCGGGGTCGTCCCAACGCGCCTCGACCACACTGACCTCTCGCGAAGAATCGACGACATCGTCCACGACTTCCTTCAATACGACGATGTCGATCGTCCCCTTCTCTTCGTCTATCTTGATCTCGGCTTGCACGTTCGCACCGAATCGCTTGGCCAGCGCCGCGTGCAGGCCATCCCGGATCAAGTCATGTAACTCGTCACGGGACAACGACTTGTGAGCCGTCATCACCCTGAAGGCCTCCAGCACCTGTGCCGCGTTACCCATCCGTTACTACTCCCTTGATCGCTCTGGTTCCCAGTTTCGGGGCCCCTTCCTCGGTACTAATCGTCGCGAATCGCTGCTCGGCTCGCTCCGCTGTTGTCCAAACCATCCTCCCACCGGTACACCAGGTTCGCCTTCGCCACGGCCGAGAGCGGGATCGCGATCTCCGACCCGTCCCCGAGACGCAGGCGCAAGCGCTCAGCCTCGTCGTCCTCGATGGCCAGCAGTTGACCCTCAACGTGCTTCGACCGCCCTGCCAGCGCCTGGAAGCCGCGTACGACGATATCCTCGCCCACGTGCAGCTCGAAATCGCGTCGCTTCTTCAGCGGCCGCTCGATACCCGGCGACGAGACCTCGAGGATATAGCTCGGCAGCTCGTCCGCCCGCTCTTCGAGCACTTCGTCCAACGCCCGGCTCACGGCGGCGCAATCGTCCACCGTTACTCCGGACCCCGGCCTCGATTCCGGCCGGTCGATGCGCAGACGCAAGATCGGCCGGGCCCTGTGGCCAACCCGCTCCAGGTCGACCAGCTCGAGCCCCATGCGCTCGAGCACCGACTCGGCGATCCTCTCCAACTCCTTCATGTCGCTCAACTTCTGCCGCTCGATATCTCTACTGAGGCTCGGCGTTCGCTACAATAAAAAAGTGGGGTAAACCTGCGTCCCCACAACTGAAAAAGGCCTCGCGGCCCGTAGTATCGCGCCTCAACCCTCGACGCTTCGAAATATAGACGGGCGTTTACCGGAAATCAACTGGAAGGCCAACCCAGGTAGGCGCACATTCTGTGGCCTCGATCACCACCTCGATAGGAGAAGAATGCGTCCGGCTCGCAGCGGCTGCAGTGGTTCGACACTGTCAGACGCCGGTCATCCACCCCGGCCTCGATCGCTATCCTGGCGATGTGCCGTCTCAGGTCCACATAGCCTGGACCTTCCGCGCTGCCTCCCAGAGCGGCGATCACCTCGGGCCCAACCTCGTAGCAGCGGCCGCAGATCGCCGGTCCCAAGTGCACGTGCAGCGAAGACATGCGGCTCCCCCGGTTGTACAACGCCTGCAACGTCCCCTCGACCACACCGGCCGCTGTTCCCCGCCAGCCGGCGTGGGCCAGTCCCAGCTGCCGACTCTCGGGATCCACAACGAAGACCGGGACGCAGTCGGCCACCGTCACGGCCAGGAGGACTCCGCGCTCGCGCGTGACCAACGCATCGGCTTCCCCGAGCATATGGGCGCCGGGCGTCAGCGTGCCGTCCTGGACGATGAGTTCCTTGCCGTGCACCTGCCGGCAGCGGGCGACGGCGGCCATGCCTGTGGCGGCCAGCAAACGGTCCCAGCCACCCGACCCCGCCGGCATCCCGGTCGATTCGTGACGGCCGATCCCAAGGGATTCGGCCGGAAGCGAGAAGTCGAGGCCGTCGGCCCGGCCGGTGACTCCCTGCACCAGACCGGGGAAACGCGCCGTCCAGGCCGATTGCCTGAAGACACGCAGACCGTCGAGCCAGGTTTCCCGCTCGAGAGGCGTCATTCGCTACGCTCGATGGCGGCCCCAAGCTCACGCAGGCGAGCGTCGATCCGCTCGTAACCCCGCTCGATCTGTCCGATGTTGTGGATGTGGCTGCGGCCCTCGGCTCCGAGCGCCGCGATCAGTATTGCCATGCCCGCCCGGATGTCGGGGCTCTCTACGACCGACCCCTTCAAACGGGAGGGTCCCACAACGACTGCACGATGGGGATCACATATCACCAACCGCGCCCCCATGGCGGTGAGCTTGTCGGCGAAGAAGATGCGCGACTCGAACATCTTCTCGTGCAGCAAAATGGTACCCCGGCACTGAGTTGCCACGACCAGGACGATGCTCATCAAGTCGGCCGGGAACTGGGGCCACGGACCGTCATCGATCTTGGGGATCTGCTGACCGATATCCATGCAGATCTCCAAAGACTGATCGCCGGGGACCCGAAGCGTGCGTCCCTCGAGCCGACAGGTTACACCGAGCCGCTCGAACATGACGAGGATGCTGTTGAGGTGCGTGGGTTCCACGTCTCCGATCGTCAGTTCGCTGCCGGTGACGGCGGCCAGCCCGATGAACGACCCAACCTCGATGTGATCGGGGCTGATCGGAGCGGTCGCTCCACCCAGGCTCGGCTTGCCGTCGATGGTCAGCTGGCTGGTGCCGATGCCCGAAATGCCCACGCCCATCGCCTCCAGCAGTCGACAGAGGTCCTGCACGTGCGGTTCAGCCGCCGCGTTGCGGAGTATGGTGGTACCCTGCGCCAAGCAGGCGGCCATGAGGGCGTTCTCCGTTCCGGTGACGCTGGGCTCATCCAGGAATATGTCGGCACCTTTCAGCTTGCCGCGGAAGATGAACTCGTCCCCCAACTCGACCTCGGCGCCGAGTCGCTGGAGTGCCTCGAAGTGGGTATCGAGACGTCGCCGCCCGATCACATCTCCACCCGGTGGCGGCAGGCGCAGCTGGTGCGTCCGGGCCAGCATCGGCCCTGCCAGGAGGATAGACGCACGAATACGGGAGGCGAGTTCGGGCTCCAACGCGGCGGATCGCACGTCCCCGGCCCGCAAGGTTAGCGTTCCGCTGCCGGTCCACTCGTGCTCCACGCCCAGAGCGGCCAGCAGATCCAGCATCGTGTGGACATCGCGGATGCGTGGCACATTGAGCAACTCGACCGGCTCGTCGGTGAGCAAGGCGGCCGCCATCATCGGCAAGGCCGCGTTCTTGTTTCCCGCCGGTCGCACGTGGCCGCGCAGCCTGCGGCCTCCGTCCACAATGAACACGCTCATCGGCGGCCAACATAGGCCGGGACCAGCGATGCCGTCAATTGGCCGGCGGCGCGCGCCCGCCGGCCGTGAAGGGGGCTATTCCG
>JASFLD010000048.1:0-13761 GCA_050118275.1 Gemmatimonadales bacterium | reverse complement strand
GCCGCGATCCAAGCGCGCCGCACGTCCCAGTTCCACAATCGCTACCGTCGCATGGATGTGCTGCTCGTCGATGACGCCCACTTCCTGGCGGGAAAAGTGGGAACGCAGGAAGAGTTCTTCCACACCTTCAACACGCTGCACGACTCGCAGAAGCAGATCGTGCTCACCAGCGATCGGCCGCCCAAGGAGATCCCCGGCCTGCAGGAACGGCTGGTTTCCCGCTTCGAGTGGGGACTGGTCACCGACATCCGGGCCCCCGACCTCGAGACGCGCATTGCCATACTGCAGATGAAGGCAGCCGAGGACCGCCTTTCTATCAGAGATGATGTCCTAGCACTAATCGCGGAGCACTGCACCTCGTCTGTTCGGGAACTGGAGGGCGCGGTCATCAAGCTGCTCGCCTACAGCTCTCTGACCCGCCGCGAGATCACGCCTGACCTCGCGACGGAGGTCCTGCATGGCGCCGGCGGTACACTGCGCCAGTTGACCCCGGAACGCATCGAGGCGGCGGTGGCCTCGGTCTATGACGTCACGGTCCCCGATATGCAGTCTTCCAGCCGCCAGCGCCGTGTCACCGAACCTCGCCAGGTCGCCATGTACTTGGAGAAGAGCCTGCTAGATCTTCCCTACACACAGATCGGCCACCGGTTTGGCGGCCGCGACCACTCGACGGTCATCCACTCCATCCAGAAAGTCACAGAAGCTCTGAACTCCGACGCGGCACTCCAAGCCAAGCTGGCTGAGGTGCAGAGCAACCTCTCCTGAAACGGCTGGGGAAAAGGGTGTGGACTCTCCTCCACAAAGCCGCTTCGGCCCTCCTGTTGTCCACGGAATACGCAGCTTTTCCACACGGCCGCCGCCTTTTCACCACGCCGCTTTCCACACCACCACACCACCCCTCAGCCGCGCACTTCCCTCCGATCCGGCACCGTTGCCCGCCACTTGCCCACGAATCCACACTTCTGCTACTACTACTATTTGATTAATCTCTAGCGGTTCTAGAAACACGATTCTGGACAACACCCAAAAAGGCGGGTGAAATCTTCACAGGTTGGAGCTCTATGAAAGTAAAGATCACGCGGGAGAACTTTCAGAAGGGCCTGTCGGCGGTGGCAGCCACCATCCCGACTCGCACGACTCTACCGGTACTCTCCAACATACTGGTGGAGACGCTGGAGGATGCTCTGCGAGTGCGGGGCACGGACCTGGACATCTCGGTCAGCGTGCAGACGCCGGCCGACGTCGAACGCCGGGGTTCGGTGACGCTACCGGCCAAGAAGGTGGCGGACATAGCGAAAGAGTTGCCGGAGGCACCGGTCGAGCTGCAGTCGGAAGGCGGGCGGGCCGTCCTGACCTGCGGGAAAGCGAAGTTTCGCCTCAACACCCTGCCGAGCGACGAGTACCCGTCTTTCCCCGAGGTCCCCTTCGGGGAAGGTTGGAGCTTGCGGAGTGGGGAGCTGCAGGAGTTGAGTGCACATACGAGCTTCGCGGTGTCGAGCGAGGAGACCCGGCCGGTGCTGAACGGTGTACTCTGGCAGATGCGCGGCAAGGAAATGCGGATGGTGGCCACGAACGGACACCGGCTGGCAAAGATGGTCGTGAGGCTCGAAGCAGACGCGGCAGGCGGGGAGAGCGATCTGATTGTGCCACCGAAGGCCTTGCAGCAGGTGGAGCGATTGTTTGGTGCGGATGAGACTCTGGAGATTGCACGGTCCGAGAGCCATCTGGGTTTCCGAACCGAACGGACCGAGGTGTACACGCGGCTGATTGAAGGGCCGTATCCGAACTACGAGCAGGTGCTGCCGAAAGAAACCGATAAGGAATGCGTGGCAGACCGCGCGGGGCTGGCGGCGGCGATCCGCCGAATGGCTATCGTCGCGTCCGACCAGACTCACCGCGTACGGCTGAGTTTCGGGCCCGAGCGGCTGGCCCTGATGGTCCAAACCCCGGACTTGGGGGAAGCGGAAGATGAACTGCCGGTGCAATATACCGGTGCCCCGGTTGATATCGGCTTCAACGCTCAGTACCTGCTGGAGGTGCTGCGTTACATGGGTGGCGAGGAGGTTAAGCTGAAGCTGAGTGCGCCGGAGCGGCCGGTGGTGTTCGAGCGGGCGGACGGCGAGGTCGACTACACCTGCCTCGTCATGCCCTTGCGCCTGATGGAGTAGGGGTCCAAGCTAGCGTCGGCTGCGGTGCCGATTACGCTCGCGGACCAGGAGCGAGTCGTAGGCGGCCTGCTGCTCCTCGGTCAGTAGCTCGCGTATCTGTGCCCGGAGCTGGGTCTTCAGCTTCTCGAACGCCGGGCGGGTCTCCTGCCAGAGCGCCCGGACCTCGGTGCGATTCCGCTCGAGCACGGCGGCGACGTGCTCGCGTTGGTCCTGCGAGAGCTGGAGTTCTGCCGTGAGCCAGTCTACGTAGCTCTGGCGGCGGTCCCGGTCTCGGTTCGCACGATCCGCTGACGCATCGGCAGCGCGCTCCCTGATCAGCGAGCGGTCCACGACGACACCGACCACCCCGCCGACCAGCAAGGCCCCCACCAAGAGCGCTAGGGCCAGACTCTTCGGTTTACCGTTCATCTCTGCTTGCGTTCCCGGGGGAAGTCGGGGCTGGCCGGCTCCGCTCTCGGCTCTCCCAGCTCCGCCGCCAGGACAGCTTCGACATCGGGCTCTTGATTTCCGACCAGGACGGCCAGCACGGCCGCACCACCGCCCTCACCCATCAGCACATCGTCCAGCGCCACCGGGGTGGGGCGGCTCTCTCGCGAGCCCGTGAGCTGTACGGCGCCGACGGCGATGGCGAGCGCGATACTCGCCGCCACCAGTCCGGGTCGGGCCCAGCCAGCCAAGATGTCCCAAGAGCTGGCAGGCCGCCGCTTGGCCAGGAGTGGGCTGGCAGCGGCCAGGATGCGGCGACGCGCGCGCCGCCGGTCCAGTTCGCTTCGCGGGCTGGCCCGCAACCAGTCCAGTCCATCGATGGGCTTCTCGTCTCTTGGCTCAGGCATGGCTCCACCTCACCCGTTAACCCGACAGCCGATATTCGCCCAACTGCTCTCGGAGCAGACGTCGTGCCTTCGATAGATGGGATCGGCACGTCCCCTCTGGTATTCCGAGAACCGGGGCGATCTCGCCGTGTTTGAACCCTTCCAAATCATGCAGCACGACCACGGTCTCCAAATCCTCCGGCAGCGACTTCAGCGCTGCCCACAACCGGCGCCGCAATTCAGCCCGCTCCGCATCGCCACTCGGGCTGTCCGCGCTCCGGGCCGTTGCGGGGACGGCTTCGGTGCGGCGCCGTGCCAAATACTTGCGTCGGTTGAGCGCCGCGTTGACCAGCAACCGATAGAACCAGGGGCCGAAGGGACTGCCCTTGCCCAACGAGTCGATCCGCTCGAGCGCCCGGATGAAGGCGTCTTGGACGAGGTCCTCGGTGTCCTCGGGCTGCTGGAGGAAGCCGTAGGCGATGCCGTAGGCTTGATCCCAGTACCGGTCCACGAGGGCGGCGAAAGCCGCGTCTTCACCACGTTGAACCCGCTCGACGAGGAGGGGCTCGTCCGAGGTAGCGACCGTGCCGTCACCGGCCTCGTCCATCGCCCTCACCAATTCAAAACACCTGACAGGTCGGGAACGTTGCCCTGGCGGGCCCCTGGCAAAGCGGCGTCTCTCACGAGCCCGTCCGTTGGCCCGCGTCGCCGTAGGCGTCGCCCCAGAGGTCGCGGTCTTCCTGTACCCGCACGCGGTGGACACGGACGTCGTCGGGCAGCTCGCCCTGGACCTGCGCCAGGATGAAGGCGGCCAGGTTCTCGGTAGTCGGTATGCGACCGCCGGGGCCGAACTCGGGAGTCGCCGAGTTAATGTGACGGTGGTGGAAGCGCGCGACGACTTCCGCTTCGAGGATGCGATCGAGGCGTCGAAGGTCGATGACCATGCCGGTCTCGTCATCGATGTCGCCCGACACGGTGACTTCGCAACGGTAGTTATGCCCGTGACCCTCGGGGTGGGCACACTCGCCGAACCGCCGGCTGTTCTCGTCGTCGCTCCAGTCGGGACGGTGATAGCGGTGTGATGCCGAAAAGTGTACCGCCCGTGTTAGATAGCCAATCGTGCTCAAATATGCGGTCCTCAGCCGATCGTCCACTGTCTGGATAACCTTCCAATTAACTAAGTTAGGGCGCGATGAAGACTACAGCCACATCCCGGAAACTCCCCGCCACAGAGCAGTTCGTCGATCTTAGCGACTACGCCCGTCCCGTCGCCACCTGGCTGGCGAGGCAACTGGCAGCGACCCCGATTCACGCGCCGCACGTGACCGTCGTCTGGGTCGTCATCGGTCTTCTCGGCGCGTTCGCCTACGCGCGTGGTGGCTACGGCTACGCGCTGCTGGGAGCGCTCGCCCTGCAGGCGAAAAATGTCCTGGACGCCGTTGATGGATCGTTGGCGCGGCTGCAGCGGCGGCCGTCGCGGATCGGGCGATTTCTGGATTCCATGTCGGACGCGCTGATAGCGGCGGCGGTGCACGTCGCCCTGGCGGTGGCCATCGCCGGCGCGCGAAGCGCCGCCTACGCTGGCTTGCTGGCCGGCGCGGCGTTGGTCACCGGGCTATTACAGGGCTCGCTCTTCAACTACTACTACGTTCGGTACCGCGCGAGGCGCGGCGGCGATGTCACCAGCCGGGTCAAGGAACGGCTCGCCGAGGACGACCGGGCGCACTACGCCGAGCGTCCAGCGGCACTGGCGTTTCTGCGGCTACTCCTTCACGGATACAACTGGGTCTATGGTTGGCAGGACCGGCTCGTTCAGCGGATCGATGCTTGGTCGGCGGCGCCCCTGATGGAGCAGGGCCGGCGTGCAGAGGCGGAGAGGCTGCGTGATGACCGGACACTGATGACGGCGATCAGTGCGCTGGGCCCGGGGCTGTCGATCCTCGTTCTCGATCTGTACACGGTGGCGGGCTATCGGCATCTTGTGCTTGCCCTCGAGCTCTACCTCTGGACGGTCTTGGCGGGAGGAACGCTGTACGCGACGGCGATCGTGGGGCGCTTGCGAAGAGTGACGTCACAGGTGGCGCGGCGGGCGTGGCCCGTCTAGGGTTCCCCAGCCCGGCAAGCTATCTTGGCAGACATGCAATCGAGAACCAGCGACACTCTGAAGAGCATAATCGAGCCACGTTCCATCGCGGTGATCGGCGCAAGCCGGCGGCGGGACACGATCGGCTACGTCATCCTCGACAGTTTGCTGCGCGACAACTACACCGGTGCGGTCTATCCGGTGAACCCGCGGGCCGAAGTGGTGCACTCGATGCGAGCGTACCCGACGATCGGGGCGGTGCCGGGAACCGTGGATCTGGCGGTCATCGTGGTACCGAAGGAGCATGTCCTCGAGGTGGCGGAGAGCTGCGGCGAAGCCGGGGTGAAGGGGCTGGTGGTGATCTCGGCGGGCTTTCGTGAGGTCGGCGGCGAGGGGACGCGGCGCGAGCAGGAGCTGCTGGAGTGCGTACGTCGCTACGGGATGCGGATGGTCGGACCGAACTGCATGGGCGTGCTCAACACCGATCCGTCGGTAGCGATGAATGCCACGTTCGCTCCCACCACGCCGCCCACCGGCAACGTGGCGTTCTTGAGCCAGTCGGGGGCGATGGGGGTGACCATCCTCGACTACGCGCGAGAGTACGGCATCGGCGTCAGCAAATTCATCAGCCTGGGTAACAAGGCGGACATCTCGAGCAACGACGCGCTGGAGTACCTCGAGCACGATGACTCGACCTCGGTCATCCTGATGTACCTGGAGAACTTCGGGAATCCACGGCGCTTCACGCGAATCGCGCGCGAGGTCACGCAGGTCAAGCCGGTCATCGCTGTGAAAGCCGCACGCACCGGCGCGGGCGCGCGGGCGGCCAGCAGCCACACGGGTGCGTTGGCGGGCCGCGATGTGGCGACCGATGCCCTGTTTGCCCAGTGCGGTGTCATACGTGTCGATACGGTTGAGGGGCTGTTCGACATGGCCATGGGCTTCGGTAACGCGCCGTTGCCGCGCGGCGATCGCGTGGCGGTGGTGACGAACGCGGGCGGGCCGGGAATCATCATCGCCGATGCGCTGGAGTCGCAGAACCTACGCGTGGCGGAGCTCAGTGAAGCGACCCGCGAGCGCTTGCGCAGCTCGCTGCCCGAGGAGGCTTCCGTCAACAACCCCGTCGACATGATCGCCAGCGCCGATGCCGGCAGCTACCGGGCGGTGCTCGAAACTGTGCTGGAGGACGACGGCGTCGACGCGGTCATAGCGTCCTTCGTGCCACCGCTGGGTGTACATGCCGAGGACGTTGCACGGGCGATCACCGACACGGCCGCGGGCCGGGACGAGCCCACCTTCGCCGTGCTGATGGGCCGGAAGGGGCTCAGAGAGAGCCGTGTCCTGCTGAACGCCGCTAGCGTACCCGCCTTCATCTTTCCCGAGTCGGCCGTCCGGGCGCTGGTGGGCATGACTCGCTACCGGCGCTGGCTCGAGCGGCCGGGAGGCACCGTCCGGGTCTTCGAAGACGTGGACAAAGCGCGCGTCGAGAAAGTCGTGGCGGCGACGCTGGCGGCTGGACGTCGACGGCTGAGTGAAGTCGATGCCCTGTCGGTGCTGGCGGCTTACGGTCTGGGCGTAGCGCCGTCCCTCCCGGCGGCGACGGCCGAGGAAGCGGTGAGCGCCGCACGATCGGTAGGATTCCCCGTCGTGCTGAAAGTCATGGCGCCGGAGCTGTCGCACAAGTCGGACGTCGGCGGAGTGATCGTCGGCCTGCAGTCCACTCGGGAAGTGCGAGGCGCCTACTACGAGATCATCGACAGGCTGGCCGAGAGCGGAATCGAGGGGGATCGTGTCCAGGGAGTCCTGGTGCAGGAAATGATCAGCGGGGGGCGCGAGACGATCATCGGCGCCACGTTCGACCCGAGCTTTGGGCCGTTGATCATGTTCGGGCTGGGAGGTATCTACGTTGAAGCGCTAGGCGATGTCGCATTTCGCGTACATCCGGTCACCGACGTGGACGCAGCTGAGATGATCCGCCAGGTGAAGGCGTACAAGCTGCTCGAAGGGGTGCGCGGCGAGAAGGGCGTCGACATCGCTTCGCTGGAGGAGGCAATCCAGCGAATCAGTCAACTGGTCGGCGACTTCCCCCAAATCGCCGAGCTCGATATCAATCCGCTGGTCATCTTCGAGCCGGGCCGGCACCCCATGGCGGTCGACACCCGCGTGATCTTGTCAGACGACGCGCTGGAGGACGCCGAGCCAGCGCCCGCGACGCCAGGCCGATGAGCGCGAAACCGGCCAGCTGCCCGTACTGCAGTGCTCCGCTCCGGCCCTCGGACGAAGCCTGTCCGTTCTGTGGCCGGCCGATCTCGGAAGGGTCGCCGGGTGGAGCGGCCGCACCGCCGCCGCCGTCCCCACAGACACCGGCGGCCGCCGAGCCGTTGTCGGCCGTAGCAACTCCGTCGGAGTCGGGCACACCACCTCGGCCGCGAGTGGGTAGCGCGCCATCGCCCGACGTCGCCAGCGTTGCGACTGCGGCACCAGCTTGGGAGCGGTGGCGGGAATTCGGATTCTTCACGGCGCTGTGGCTGACGTGGCGCGATAGCGTCTTCCGGCCCGTGGCGTTCTTCCGGCACCTGCCGCCCCGTGCCGGTTATGGTGCGCCGCTCGGCTTCACCGTTCTGGTCACGGTGGTCGGTCTGTTCTTCAACTTCTACTGGGGGACGATCGAGGAAGCGGTCAGCGGGACGTTGCAACGCGGGTTGCTCGTCGAGCTCATCGTCGGGTTCATGACTCTCCTGTTCGGACTCGCCCTGGTGATTCCGCTTTATCTGGGCCTTCTTTTTGCCAGCGCGGCGATCATCCACCTCGGCTTCCGAATCGTGGGCGCCGGTCGGCGGGGCTACGAGGCCACGTTCCGGGCCGTGGCCTACGCGTCGGGGCCAGCGGCCTTTTCCGTCTTTCCGTTTTTCGGCCCGCTCCTCGCCCTGGTGTGGGGGATGGTGGTCATCTTCATAGCCGTTCGGGAAGTCCAGCGAACCACGAATGGTCGCGCCTCTCTGGGTTTTCTACTCCCCTTCCTGGTCGTTCTGGGCTTCTTCCTTTTGTTGGCCGTGCTGGCGGCGGTCGTGCTGCGTTCGTTGGCCTCGGAGCCCACGATCTAGCGCCGGGAGGGAACCCGGAGAGGCGGACCCCGCGTTCCCGAGGCGGTGTGGTGGGCGGTGGGTGTGGAATACGGGCGGCCAGAAACATCTGTGCTGACGGGCGTTGCACGCCTGCCACGCCGGTTTTTCCACGGTCCGCGGCCAGGGGCGTGGAAAACCTCGGCGATCTGGCAACCGGGGGTGTCGCGGCCCATCTTGTAAGTCCGCGCGGTATTTCGGCTTGTCATCGGAGGCACCGATCTATGGGCACGATATGGAAGGGCGCCATCAGTTTTGGCCTGGTCAACATTCCGGTTCGCGTGGAGAGCGCGACCAAGGACACGACGCCGAGATTCAGGATGCTCGACGCGGAGGACAACTCACCGATCAAAACGCTGCGTATCCGCCAAGCGGACGAGAAGCCAGTCGACTATAAGGACCTGGTCAAGGGCTACGAGTACGAGCCAGGGCATTACGTGATCTTCGATGACGAGGACTTCAAGCAGATCGCACTGCAGGTCACCCGGACCATCGATATCGTCGATTTCGTCGACGAGGCTGAGATCGATTCGCGCTACTTCGACAAGCCGTACTATCTGGCGGTGCAGCCGGGAGGCGAGAAGGCCTACTCGTTGCTGCGCCGGGCGATGCGCGAGACGGGGAAAGTCGCCGTGGCGAAGGTCGTGTTCCGCAACCGTGAGCACCTGGCGGCGGTCAAGGTGATCGACGACGTGTTGGTTCTGGACCTGATGCGCTTCGCAGAGGAGCTGATCCCCTTGGAGCACGTCGACACCCCGGAAGAGGAGGGGCTGACGGAGAAGGAGATCGAGATGGCGCATCAGCTGATCAAGCAGCTGAGCACGCATTTCGATGCGACGAGCTACTCCGACGAATACAACGAGAAGCTGCTCGAGAGAATAAGGGCGAAGATCGAGGGACGAGAGATCGCCACGATCGAGGAAGAGGAGGCCGCCGAAACGGAGGTCGTCGATCTGGTGGCACGCCTGAAGGATAGCATCGAAAAGGCGGAGCGTGAGCGCGAGGAAGGGACGGACCGGAAAGCGGCGGAGGGGTCGGGCTAGTCCGCCCGGTTCGCGCGAGCGTTGGCCGAACTCAAGGACTACGAGGAAAAGCGAGACTTCAGCCGCACGTCCGAGCCGAAGGGCGAGGGTGGTGGGGTGGAGTCGACCGAGGCGGCGCGCCGTTTCGTCGTGCAGAAGCACGCGGCGCGCCGTACCCATTTCGATCTCCGGCTCGAGATCGGCGGAGTGCTCGTCAGCTGGGCGGTGCCCAAGGGCCCCAGCGCCGATCCGGAGGCGAAACGGCTGGCAGTACATGTCGAGGACCACCCGCTCGAGTACGGCGACTTCGAAGGGACGATCCCGAAGGGCGAGTACGGGGCCGGCGCAGTCATCATCTGGGACCGTGGGCGCTACGAGCCGGTGGCGGCCAGCGATGACTCGGATGAGGCGCTGTCGCGCGGCGTCAGGGAAGGCAAGCTCGATCTCATCCTCCACGGCGAGCGGATGCGCGGACGGTGGGCGCTGGTGCGCATGAAGACCACCGATGCGGACAACAACTGGCTGCTGCTGAAGAAGAAGGACCTCCATGCCGAGCCCGGGGATTCCGAAGGGCTGGTGGAGCGGTATCGCGATTCTGTGATCTCGGGCCGCACCGTCGAAGATGCGACGCTCGCCGTCTCTTCCCCGGAAGGCGAACGGCCTGACCGACCGCCGGTCGACGTCCGGCCGATGCTGGCGCAGCGAGGGGATGCTCTGCCGGAGGGGGAGGCATGGTGCTTCGAGTTGAAGCTGGACGGGATACGCGTGATGGGCTGGGCTCGTCCCTCGGGCCATGCCCGGCTCTATTCGAGGAGCGGCCAGTCGATCGAGGCGGCTTTCCCCGAGATCGCCGAGGCCATCGAACTGCTGGCCCGCCGCACGGGGAGCGAGTTCATCGCCGACGGCGAGTTGGTGGCGGCGACCCACGGCGATGCGGCGAGCTTCGGCGACCTTCAGCCACGCCTCAACTTGCGAGATCCAGGGGAGATCATCCGGCTGGCCAGGGCGCAACCGGCCGAGCTCTTCATGTTCGACTTGTTGTGGCTGGACGGGGAAGATCTCAGAGAGCAGCCACTTTCCAGCCGCAAAGAGAAGCTGCGGACCCTTTTGAGAGACGGCGGTCACCGGCTGCATTACGTGGCTCATGATGTGGCGCGCGGTGCTGCCATGGCGAACCGCGCCCGCCGTGAGGGCTACGAGGGAGTCGTCGCCAAGCGTCTGAAGGGACGCTATCGCTCCGGCGAACGCTCTCGGGACTGGCTGAAAGTCAAGGAACTGGCGCGGCAAGAGTTGGTCGTGTGCGGTTGGACCGACCCGCAGGGCGGGCGAGCCGGGTTCGGCGCCCTTGTCGTCGGCTACTACGAGGAGCCAGGCGGCGACCTGCGGTGTGCCGGGCGGGTGGGGAGTGGGTTCAGCGGGGACGACCTGCGTACGATCTCCGACAAGCTCAGGGGGCTGGCGACGGAGACCAGCCCGCTGGCCGAAGTGCCCGAGGATCTCGCCGATGCGCATTGGGTACGCCCGGAGCTGGTGGCGGAAGTGAAGTTCCTCGAGTGGACGCGCGACGGCCGGCTGCGGCAACCGGTGTTTCTCGGTCTGCGCTCCGACATCCAGGCGAAGACTGTCGTGAGGGAGGAGCGATCCCAGTTCGAGAAGGGGCCGCCCGTCGAGCTGTCCGCGGGGCTGGAGTCGCTGATCCGTAGCCTGGAAAGTCTCGAGGGCGAAGGGCAGGACGGCGATCTGGACGTCGAAGGGCACAGGCTCAAGGTGACCAACCTGGGCAAGGTTCTCTGGCCCGACAGCGGGGACACCAAAGGCGGATTGCTGCGTTACTACGTCTCCGTGTCTCCCGCCCTCATACCGGTCGTACGCGATCGCCCCCTAACGTTGGAGCGGTACCCCGACGGCATCAGCGGCGAGATGTTCTATCAACAACGGGTGATGGGATCGGTACCGAAGGGGGTGCGGACCGTCAGGCTCGAGGTCGAGGGTGAAGAGCTGGAACGCGTGGTGGGCGGTGATCTTTACACGCTCCTATACACAGCGCAACTCGCTGCCATCTCACAGCACATCTGGCCGTCGCGTGTCGGATCTTTGAGTGAGATGGATTACTCCGTTCTGGACCTCGATCCCGGAGACGGAGTGCCGTTTTCCGCCGTTCGGGCTGCCGCGCTGGCGGTGCGCGAGCAACTGGAGCGGTTGGGATTGAGGGGTTATCCCAAAACGTCCGGTGCCAGCGGCGTGCATGTGGTGATTCCGCTCCAGGCGGCCACGAGCTACGACACCGGTCGGCTGCTGGCGGAGCTGGTGGCGAATCTGGTCACGCGGGCGCGCCCCGACCTGACGACGGTACAGCGCGTGGTGTCGAAGCGCGGCAAGCGCGTCTATCTGGACTTCCTGCAGAACCGTCGTGGTGCCACGGTCGCGTCGGCGTACTCGGTTCGGCCCCGGGCCAGCGCGACGATCTCAACGCCGCTCGCCTGGAGCGAACTGGACGACGACATCCGGCCCGAGGACTTCACACTGAGGACGATGGGCGAGCGGCTGGCAGTGGTCGGTGACTTGTGGGCGACGTGCCGCAGCGATGCGAACGACGTTCGGGAGGTTTTGGAACTACTGTGAAATGAGTTTCCACCAATGCGCAAATTTTATCGAAATTGGGTGCTTCATTCGGGTCGGTATTGAGAACTTCGATCGCGGAAATTGTGGGAAGCAACAGGTTGCGCTGCGAGAATGTGAAATTTTGGCATCAGAAGTTTGTGCAAAATTGGCGCAATTCGGGTCCGGCCTCCATCGACGTAACGACAACATTCGCAATAACTTACAGAATAGGCGCCGAACAGCCGTTCGAAATCGACCGGGCTTGCGCGGCCGTTTGGGCGTGTTTATAATGGGCTCCGCTTCGAGTGAGCGTGGTTGCTCAACAGACCGGTTGCTAGAGTCCGGCGCGGGGCGATTCTAACCAATAAATCGGGAATTTCAGAAACCGAAATCGGCGTGGTACAGGTGCGCCCAGAAGGAGAAGGACTCAGCCGAATGCCAGAGTCACGTTCTGTGAACCTTGTTGTCAGTCTGCCCATCGAATTAGCTGATGAGGTGGAGCACATCTGCAAGACCGACCCCGAGTTCATCGAGAAGGTTCTGGCTTACGGGCTAGTGCGGCGCGCCGTCTTCACCCGACTGAAAGAGGCAGCGCCGTGGCATCGTTCCACGGCGCGTACCGGCTTGGAGACATCCGTGGGTTCGTCGGTCGAGGTGAGCTGAGGCTGGTTGCCGTTGCGCCGAGTGCTCGGACTCGGCGCGCTCTCCCATTCGTTTCCTCCGTCACAAAATCTTGACCCACCGCGCCGGTGGGGCTAGCATGAGGCCGGTGGGCCAAGTGCGAGGGCGCGGAGTGGCTGGCCTGATTGGAGGGGAAAATGGCGCGGCGTGTGGGTAAAGGCGGGCCGCGGCAGCCTCGTGAGGCTACTGCAGAGGCGGAGGAAGTACTGCGGGCGAAGTACTACGACTACTGTTCCGCGCGCGTCTGTGATGTCTTTCTCGAGCTAGAGGAAGAGCGGGTGTTCGACCTGGCGCGTGCTGCGGAACATAGAGTCGGAGCGATCCCCGGGGCACTCAACTTCCAAGACCTCGCGGCGCTGTTGGTGGAGAAGTTGCTCGCCGACATGGGCTTGCCTGACTTCGAGTCGTGGGCCGAGGATTACCGACGTAACCCGGAGCGGTACGATCCGTACTTGCTGGGTTTGTGGAAGACGGTGTTGGAATCTACGGCGGCATCCCGCTGACCGGCACACATCTCATGTACGCGGCATCCGGTTGCTGGGCAAGTTTCGGACAGGCTGTTTTTTCGAAGCGCGGCCTCTTGGGGGCCGTGCCCGCTCTGTATTCCACAAGTGGACGATACGTCGGTCCGCCGTGGGCGGACACCCCATCTGTGAAGCAGGCCTAAGCCTTTAAACGACAACAACCTGGACAGCGCGGCTCGCGATGACGGCTTCGCCGTCGTGGACAGACAGTTGGGCTTAGCTCGCCGGTGGCGTGAATAGCGAATCGGGGACGCCCGGGTTGATCACGACGTCGGAGATCAGCAGTTCTTTCCGAGTCGTCCCCCGCTGGTCGTAGTAGGTGCGGGTTCCGACGTAGGTGATCGGCCCGGCGGCTTGGAAATCGCTCCAGCGCGTTCGCGTCACGTTGGCGCTTCCCTGCTCGATGTAGTGGACCTCGGCAGGGAAGGGGGATTCCGCGCCGAAATAGTAGAAGTACCGGTCGCCCGAGTGCTGGCCGACCCCGTCCCCGAAAGTGACCCGGACGCCGGGCATTCCAATAGAGTCAGCCGGGATGTATGACAGGTTCACGCCGGGATCCCGTAGCTTGTAGGGCAACCCGATCCAATACATGACGTCCCCAGCCACGTACAGCACTTCACGCACCGCCTTGGTCGTGTCGGACAGCGAGACGCCGTTCAGCGTGGCCCAGACCGAGCCACGACCGTCGTGTGCCTGCACGTAGTCTCCTTCCGGTTCGGTCCGCTCGATGCGCGCCCGGAGGGGGTGT
>JASFLD010000047.1:0-13784 GCA_050118275.1 Gemmatimonadales bacterium | reverse complement strand
TCTTTTCATCGCCCGCACCGATCAGTCGTTGGAGGGCGGTCTCTATCTGGTTTGCGTCGACGGAAGCTCCTACGCCTACCGGGCGGCGCGCCTAGCCCTGGAACTGGCCCGCGTTTTCGGGGGGCGAATCGAGTTCTGTAGTGCCTTCGATCTCGATTTTCACCATATCGCCTTCAACAACATCAAAGATGTGCTGAGCTACCAGGCCAGCCGAGTCTTCAAATTCGAAGAGCAGGAGGAGCTACACAACAACATCATCGACAAGGGCTTGCTCAAGCTGTGCAAGGCCAACCTGATGCGGGCGGAGCGCATGGCACAGGACTACCCCGAAGTCGAGGTGGGGACACAGGTGCTGATCGGTAAGCCGTTCGAGGCGATCCTCAAGTACGTAGAAGAGCGGCGGCCCACGTGCCTTGTGCTGGCTCGCCACGGAGCTCATCGAATCGAGGGCATCGATATAGGCTCGCAGGCCGAGAATCTGGTTCGTCTGGCGCCGTGCAATGTCTTGCTCGCGGGCACGGTGGGTGTGAGGGCGGAGGACGTTCCATGGATCGAAGAAGACGGCGTCGCTGGCCTCGAATGGGATCCACTCGCGGCCGTTCGCATCCAGCGCGTGCCGCCGTTCGCGCAAGCGATCGCTCGCAACGCCGTAGAGGAATGGGTTCAGGAGCAGGGCGGCGGGGTTGTGACGAATGGGCTGCTGGATAGGGCGATCCAGTCGCTATTGCCTACGCACATGCAGCTAGTCATGGGGATAGGCGAGGCGGAGGAGATGGCCCGTGCCGAGGTCAAAGCCGAAGAGGCCCTGGCCGACCGGCCCGTGCCACGGTGCCCCATGGGCAGCGACCGCGAGGCGGTGCGGCAGCGCTCGCGGAATGGTGTCACCTGGTCGGCGGAGGCGTGGACGCGATTGGAATTGGTTCCGCTCATCGCGAGACCCGTCGCCCGGTCGACCGTCGAGCGCTTCGCCAAACAGCGCGATGTCGATCACGTCACGGTTCAGGTGATGGACGATAATAAGCAGGCGATGATCGAGGCGGACACGTTCGACATCGAGACGATGATGGTGATGTTCAGCGAGTTACGGGCTCGGGAGATACGAACGGGCGTCGAAACGACTGGTGCGTTCAGCGAGTCCGCTGGACCCGGGAAGTGCCCCGTCCGTGAGGTTCAGGAGATGCTGGATCGACGTGCCCAGGGCGAAGGCGGAGGTAACGGGGGACAGGCGTCTTGAGTCGTGGTCAGGCTGGCAGGAGGAAGGCGTGAGGGGCTGTCGCCCGAAAGAGACGGACTCGACGCATCATTCCCGGGGTGGTCAGTTGTTTGGGCGAGTAGCCGGGCCGTCTAACATGACGCGGAGCGCACGACTCCTGGCTGCGCTGGTCGCGGTTGCCCTCATTTTCCTATCTGTTGCTGATCCCGCTTGGGCACAGGCCATTCCCACGACACGCGAGTACGGGCACTTCCCAGTGATCGGCAGTCGAGCCGCTGTATGGATCGCCGCTCAGGTTCACCTGATGTTCGCGGCCTTCGTTCTCGGCGTGCCGATGTTCGCGATGGTGACGGAAGCCATCGGGATATTCGGCAAGGAGGATCGCTACGACCGCCTGTCGAAAGAATTCACCCGTCTGTTGCTGATCGCCTACAGCGCCACGGCGCTCTGGGGCGGCACTCTGACATTCTTGCTCATCACGCTCTACCCGAGGTTCATGGCCCACCTGACCGAGATCTTCGAGGTCTCGATGTGGGTGTACGTCGGGCTGTTCTTCGTCGAATCGGCCACGCTCTATGTGTACTACTACGGCTGGGAGCGTTGGAAGAAGGGCCGGGCGAAGCTGTTCCACTGGTCTTTGGGAATCCTGCTGAACGTGTGGGGGACCGCGGTGCTGTTCATCGCCGACAGTTGGTTGAGCTACATGATGAGCCCGCCGGCGGAGGTTACCCCGGATACGGCTGCCTCCCAGGTGCAATTCTGGAGCGCCTTCGCGAACGCGACCTGGATGCCCATCAACATTCATCGGATGATCGCGAATGTGGTTTTCGGAGGCGCGATCGTCGGGGCGTATGCGGCGTATAGGTTTCTGGCTGCGAAGAGCGATGAAGAGCGTGCGCACTACGATTGGATGGGCTACGTCGGCAACTTCATCGCCATCGGTGCGCTGATCGTACTTCCGTTCGCCGGCTACTGGCTGGGGCGCGAGATCTACGAGTACAACCAGGCCATGGGCATCACCATGATGGGCGGGTTCATGAGCTGGTTGTGGATCATCCAGGCCTTTCTGATCGGCGTGTTGTTCTTGGCGGGTAATTACTACTTGTGGATAGGAATGGGGCGTATCCCTGGGGCCGAGCGCTTCACGCGCTATACGAAATGGATGCTGCTGGTCCTCATCCTCGGGGTCATCGTCTGGGCGACCCCACATACGATGATTGCCAACCGCGAAGAACTGGCGGCGATGGGCGGAACCCACCACCCGTTCCTCGGAGTGTTGGGCGTGATGAGCGCCAAGAATACTGCGGTCAACTTGATGATCCTGACGACTTTCCTCTCCTTCATGCTCTATCGGCGGGCGAACAAACGTCCGATCGTGAGCTGGGCGTATCAGGGAACCGTTGTCCAGGCAGTGGCTTTGGGAGTAGCCGCGGCGGTGGTGCTCTTCTACGGGGTCTATGGCTATTTCGTCACCGCCATTGTGCGCATCGGATTCAGCGTCTACCAGGTTCTTTCCGTCCTCTCGGCCATGTTCCTGGTTGTGGTGATCGATCTGCTGATGTTGCGTGGGGCCGAAACTCGCGGCGTCATCCGCTGGGGCCAGATGCCACCTCGCTCACAATACGTTCTCGTCATCCTGGCCGTGTCGTTCACCTGGCTGATGGGACTCATGGGGTTCGCCCGCAGCGGTATCCGCCAACATTGGCACGTTTGGGAAGTGATGCGGGACACTAGCGAGTGGGCGGCGACACCCGCGCTTGGCTACGCCGGGATCGTCATCAGTGTCTGCGTGCTGATCTTTCTGGCGATCGTGGCGTTCGTGTTCTGGATCGGCGGTCTCATCGAGAAGCCGGTGCTGGCGGCGACGGCGTCGAGAGATCCGGCGCCGCTGCCGGCCGGCGATTGAGGGAGCTGCATACGAGTGGGAATGCTGGCCACCAATCTGAAGATCGTCGTCGTCGTCATTCTGACGCTGACGGCCTACACGCTCGTGGCTAACGTGATTCCGCAAATCGAATCAGAGGTGCCGGAAGAGTTGGACCTTTCGGGCGAGGTCACGACGGATCAACTGATCGCCGCCGGCGAGCGTATCTACAACGGCGCTGGCGGCTGCGTCGCCTGTCACGGACTCGGGACGCGGGCGCCGAACCTCTTGACTCCTGAGGGCGAGGCGGGGCCCATCGGCAGCCGCTGTGGCAATCGTCAGCCGGGGGTGACTTGCCGGGATTACCTCTACACCTCGCTGACGAATCCGGGAGACTACGTCGTGGAGGGCTACGATCCGATCATGCCGGACATAGCCCGCATTCTGAGCCAGGATCAGATCTGGGCGCTGATTGCCTTCCTGCAATCACACGGCGGCGAGGTGACCGTGACCGCTGCCGATCTCACCGGTTCCGCGGGCGCGGAGCAGGGTAGTCCGGGAGCGGCACAGGCGCTTTCCGTGCCGGCGGGCCTGGACCCCAGAGCGTTAATGAACGAGCTGGGCTGCCTGACCTGCCACAAGTTGGGCGAGGAGGGTACCGCGATTGGGCCGGCGCTCACCGATGTGGGGGCACGGCGTGACGCCGCGTACATTCGCGAGTCGATCTTGGATCCTGCCGCGCAGGCCGCCGAGGGTTACGAGAATTTCGCGGGAGTAATGCCGACTAACTTCGGCGATCGGATCACCGCGAGTCAGCTCGAGGCGCTGGTCGCGTTCCTGGCGGAGCAGCGGGGCGGAGGCTAGGCGAGCCATGCGAGGGCTCCTTCGATACCTGCGACATCCATTTGGGCAAGCGATCGGGCTGCTGGTGCTGGCCTACATCCTCTTCGATTTCGGTATCACCTACGTTCCGCCTCTATTCGGGATCCCCAGTGCGCCGGTCCCAAACAGCGTACTCCTACAGTATCTGCTCACGGCGCTGGTGGGTATCCTGCTCTACGTGAGCGATAACGAGGAGCGCTGGCGCGAGTTCAAGCAGCCGATCCGAGCGACGCTCGTGGATCCGGACAAGCGCTGGCTCCGGACTGCTCTGATGCTCGCCCTGCCGTTGCTCGTAGGGTGGCTGACGTATAGCCAGGTGCGCCCCTCTGTGGCCGCTCCGGTGCAGTTCCGCTCTATCCACCCGGCTCCGCCTACGTCCATAGACTTCGGGGGACATACGATCCGATTGACCGGGCTGGAGAACCCCTTGCGAGCGGACGGCTCGATCGAGGAGGATTACGCGGTCGGCAAACGGGTCTACTACGAGAATTGCTTGCCGTGTCATGGCGATCTGCTGAACGGAGAGGGCCATTTTTCTCATGGGTTCAACCCGCCGCCGTTGGCGTTCACCGACAACGGCACCATACCACAGCTCACCGAGAGCTTCGTCTTCTGGCGGATCGCCAAGGGCGGACCGGGCCTGCCCGCCGAAGGGACGCCTTGGAACTCGGCGATGCCCGTGTGGGAAGCGATCCTCAGCGAGGACGAGATCTGGGCGGTGACGATCTTCCTGTACGAACAGACGGGCTGGACGCCACGTACCTGGGAGCAGGGGGAGGGGGGCCGACATGAGTAGGGCCCCGCTCTATTTGACGGCCTTGGCGCTGGCCCTCGTCATCCCGGTGTGGGCCGCCGCCCAGGATACGGAACGGGGAGAGCGACTGTACGAAACATGGTGCGCCGGGTGCCACGGCGTCGAGGGTCGGGGCGACGGCGACGCGGCGGCGTACATGCTCCCGCGGCCGCGCGATTTCACTCTCGGCCTTTATCAGATCCGCACCACGGCTAGCGGCGAGTTGCCGACGGACGCGGACCTCATCCGCGTGATCAAAGAGGGAATGCCCGGGACGGCCATGCCCGGTTGGAGGTCCAAGTTCAACGAGGCGGAGATCCGGGATCTGGTGGGCCACATCAAGGGGTTCTCCCGGTTCTTCGAGCAGTTGGGTGAACCGACACCCCTGGCGCTGGACGACGCCGCGCCACGCCTTTCGGAAGAGGGGTTGGAAGAGGGGCGCCGGTACTACGAGGAGATCGAGTGCTTCAAGTGCCACGGCGAACTGGGACGCGGCGACGGCCCGTCGGCGCCGACGCTGCAGGACGACCTCGATTTCCCGATTCGGGCGGCCGATCTCACCGAGAACTGGCATTTCAATGGCGGTGGGACGACGGCGGACATCTACCGAACGCTGCGGACGGGACTCGACGGCAGCCCGATGCCGTCGTTCTCCGATCTGATCGAAGCGGGCTTCATGACGGATGAGCAGCTCTGGCGTGTGGCGCAGTACGTCCGGAGCCTTTCACCCGAGCAGCGACCCCGGGTGCGGGAGGTAATCGCGGCCAGCCGAATCGAGGCAGAGGTGCCCTCGTCGAGCGACGATCCGGTCTGGGACGGGGTCGAGCCCTACTACATTCCACTCGTTGGCCAGATCATCCAGGAGACGCGTTGGTTCGCTCCGACGGTAGACGGCGTGTGGGTCCAGGCGGTTCACGATGACCGCGAAATGGCCTTGCGTGTCGTGTGGCACGATCCATCCCATAGCCCCGACCCCGCCTGGCTCGAATGGCAGGGTTGGATGGCGCGGACGATGTACCCGCTGGAAGACTCAATCGCAGCTGACCTGCTGCCGGACCGACTCATAGTTCAATTCCCCGCTACGATCACCGGCGGGCGGGAGCGGCCCTACTTCTTGATGGGTGATTCGCGTCGACCGGTGTATCAGTGGCGGTGGACGAGCGAGCCCGATGGCGCCGTCGAGATGCGGGCCACCGGGCTGGGAAGCCAGCAGCCGCTCTCCGGGGAACAGTCTCTCGAGTGGAATGCGGTCTGGGATCGGGGGGAGTGGCGTGTCGTGTTCAAACGGGAATTGGCGGCGGCAGAGGCGGGGATATCACCGGAATTCCCGCTGGGCGAGGCCTTACCCATCGCGTTCTTCGCTTGGGACGGATCAAACGGCGAGCGGGGTTCCCGGGCGGCGATCAGCAGCTGGTACAACATCTATTTGGAGAAGCCGACGCCGGCGACGGTGTACGTATCACCGGCGCTGGCGGCGTTGTTGACGGCCGGTCTGGGCTTACTGGTCGTATGGCGAGCACAGAGGCGCGAGAGCGCAGCGGAGCCCCAACAGTAGGGAGGTCACGATGTCGAAGCGACTCACCGGATTGGATCGAAGGTTTGCATTGCTGCTCGTGTTCGGGTTGGTCGCCGGATGCGGTGGTGGCGATGGCGGTTCGGGCAGCGCGGCGGAGGAGTCAGGTGCCGAGATGGCCGCCGAGGAAGGTGGCGGCATGGCCTCAGCCGTCGATCTGGCGACCGCGGGCAAGATCACCGGATCGGTAATGTTCCGCGGCATGGCTCCGGCGGCCGAGCCGATCGACATGAATGAGGAGCCGACGTGTGCTCAGAAATGGTCGGAGCGGCCGATGACCGAGCGGGTGGTGGTCAACGATAACGGTACACTGGAGAATGTCTTCGTTTACGTGAAGTCCGGATTGCCGGAGATGGATTTTCCGACACCGTCGGATCCCGTGGTGCTCGATCAGAACGGCTGCCGCTACCATCCACACGTCTTCGGCATACAGGTCGGTCAGACGCTTCAGATCAAGAACAGCGATGGGATCCTTCACAACATCAAGGCCAAGCCACGGCAGAACCGGGGGTTCAACATTAGCCAGCCCGTCGAGATGACGACGGAGCGGCGGTTCAGCCAACCGGAGGTCATGGTTCCGCTTCAGTGTGACGTCCACGGCTGGATGAACGCCTATGCCGGGGTTCTCAACCACCCGTACTTCAGTACTACGGGCGACCAGGGGTCGTTTACGATCGATCGGCTTCCACCGGGGAACTATGTGATCGAGGCCTGGCATGAGGAGTATGGCACGCAAACACAGGAAGTGACGGTCGGCCCCAGCCAGACGGTCGAGGTAAGCTTCACTTTCGGCGAGCCTGGGGCGTAGACCATCGGTGTCGCCGGAAAGGCGCCGGGGACATTCCACTCCGACCGGGTGGCCGGCGCCCAGACGTGAACCAGGAGCTGACGGTCGTTCGGCGTGCTCTGATGGTTCGTCCCTCCGATCGCCCGAGTCGTCGGCCCCGCGTCGGCGGCGTCGACGCACGCGGGCCGGCGGCGGATCGTAGCAAGGAGAGTTGAGATGGATTGGCTTCCAACGGCGGCGTCGACGTACGCCGCGGATATCGACCGGATCTTCTACGTGATCCTCGTCGTGACCGGAATAGTCTTCGTGGGGGTGGAGGTGACGTTGCTCTACTTCCTGCTGAAGTATCGTCAGCGTGGGGATCGGAGGGCGGAATACATCGAGGGTAGCAAGAAGGCCGAAGTGATCTGGACGGTTCTTCCCGCGCTGTTCATCGTCGGGCTGGCGGCGGCGAGTCAGACCGTCTGGCCGCGGATCAAGGATCCGGATCGATTCCCCAAAGGTGCCCTCGAGCTTGGTGTGGAGGCCAGCCAGTTCGAATGGAACGTCAGCTACCCTGGCCTGGACGGACAGCTGGGGACGGGCGACGATATTACGACCCGCAATCAGCTGCACATACCGGTTGGGCAACCCGTGGTTGTGCACCTGACGTCCGCGGATGTGATCCACTCCTTCTTCATCCCCTCGTTTCGTATCAAACAGGATGCCGTTCCGGGGATGGAAGGCATCCGCGTGTGGTTCGAGGCAACCGAGACGGGTGAGTTCGAGCTGGCGTGCGCTGAACTCTGCGGTCTCGGTCACTATCGAATGCGGGCGAGCGTGATCGTGCACCCTCAAGGCGAGTACGAGAGCTGGATGGCGGAGCAGAGCGAAGGCTGAGAGAACGTGAACGCAGCAGGTGGGAGAGGGCCATGGCGACGCTAGAAGCAGCGGCAGGCTCGCTGGCGCATGTCGAGCACGGAGAGCTGAGCTTCATCCGAAAATATGTCTTCTCGACGGATCACAAGATCATCGGGATCCAGTTTCTGTTCACGTGCCTCTTGTTTCTGGTGGTGGGTGGCCTACTGGCGATGCTGATCCGCTGGCAGGTGGGCTTCCCGGGAACGCCCATACCCGGCGGCGGTGTGTTCCCCGACACGATGGCGCCGAGTGGGATCATCCTGCCCGAGTTCTATAACGCGCTGGTTACGATGCACGGGACATTCATGATCTTCTTTGCGATCATGCCGCTGCTCGTTGGCGTCTACGCGAACTTCCTCATACCGCTCAAGATCGGCGCCCCGGACATGGCGTTCCCGCGGTTGAACATGTTGTCGTTCTGGACCTTTGTCCCGGCAGGGGTGATAATGCTGGCCAGCATTTTCGTGGAGGGTGGGTCCGCCGCCGCGGGTTGGACTTCGTATGCGCCCCTCAGTGCGGTGCCCGAGTACAGCGGGGTGTCGACGGGACAGCAACTCTGGATCTTGAGTATTGTCTTCTTCGCGGCTTCGTCGCTGCTGGGTTCTGTCAACTATATCACGACGGTGATCAACATGCGGGCGCCCGGGATGACGCTGTTCCGGATGCCGTTGTCGATCTGGGCACTGTTCATCACGGCGATCCTGGCGCTGCTGGCGGTGCCGATCTTAGCGGGTGCCGTCATCATGCTGCTGTTCGATCAGGTCTTGGGTACTACGTTCTTCCTGCCGGCGGGTGGTGGGCAGCCGATACTGTGGCAACATCTGTTCTGGTTCTTCGGCCATCCTGAGGTATACATCCTCATATTGCCCGCGATGGGGATCGTCTCGGACGTGATCGCGAACGGGTCGCGCAAACCAGTTTTTGGCTATCACTCGATGGTATTCGCGATCATCGCGATCGCCTTCCTCGGCTGGATCGTGTGGGGACACCACATGTTCCAGAGCGGCATGAACCCGCTTCTCGGTACGTCCTTCATGTTGTCGACCATGGCGATTGCGGTTCCCTCGGCGATCAAGGTATTCAACTGGATGGGCACGATTTGGAAGGGCAACGTCCACTTCCACACGCCGATGTTGTTTGCGGTCGCGTTCGTCGCGCTATTCACGATCGGTGGGCTGAGCGGGATTTTCATGGCTTCGAACGCTGTGGACATCTTCATCCACGATACGTACTTCATCGTGGCGCACATCCACTATGTGCTTTTCGGAGGTAGTCTGTTCGCCATTTTCGCGGCGATCTACTTCTGGTACCCCAAGATGTTCGGTCACATGATGAACGAGCGCTGGGGCAAGGTCCATTTCGCTCTCACATTCGTCTTCTACAACCTTGTATTCTTCCCCATGCACATCCTCGGTATGGGTGGCCACATGCGACGGATCTACGATCCGACGCAGTATGAATTCCTCGCCCGCTTCCAGGGCATGAACAAGTTCATATCGATCAGCGCGTTCATGCTGTTCGCGGCCCAAATTCCATTCGTAATCAACTTCTTCTGGAGTCTTTCCAAAGGCGAGCGGGCCGGCGAGAACCCATGGCGCGATAACGGGCTCGAATGGACAGTCCCCTCGCCGCCGCCCCACGGGAACTTCGCGGTCACGCCTACCGTATACCGTGGACCTTACGAATACAGCGCGCCCGAGAGCGAGGCCGATTTCCTGCCCCAGAACGTACCGCCGCGCGGTGGACAACCCGGACCCGAATCGGGTGCGGGCAGCTGAGCAGGTGAGGAGCGGAAGATGAGCACAATGCACGAGGCTGTCGTCATGTCGGGGGGGGTGCAGGCCGAGCCCGGCATGCGGGTGTACAACCAGAAGCTGGGGATGTGGGTCTTCTTGGCTTCCGAGGTGATGTTCTTTACGGGACTGATCGGAGCGTATATCATCCTGCGCTTTGGCACCAACGCGTGGGCGTTGCCGGCCGTTCCGCTCGAGGAAGGAGGAACCCCGCTTGCGATCAACATCACCGCTTTCAACACATTCATGCTGATATGCAGCAGCGTGACAATGGTGAAGGCGTTCGCATCGATCGAGCACGGCGACCAGAAATCGCTGCGTCGCTTCTTGCTGTTGACTGTCCTGCTCGGTGCGTCTTTCGTGGGCATTCAGGTCTACGAGTACATCCATCTGATTGCTGAAGGGTTTCTTCCGCATTGCTCTGAGCATCTCGCATCGCTAGTCCCGAACTGCAACTTGTTCGGCTCGACCTTTTACACGATGACGGGCTTTCACGGCACACACGTCAGTCTGGGTGTGGTGGCCATGACATGGGTCACGGTGAAGGCGTTCCGCGGCGCGTACACGAAGGAGAACCACGGCGGTGTAGAGGTGATCGGACTTTACTGGCACTTTGTGGACCTGGTGTGGATCATCCTGTTCACGATCGTATACTTGATTTAGAGGATTGGGAGCGAGGCCCATGCCTAGCAGCGGAACTGATGCCGTGGAGACCACGGACACGAAGAAGCAGCCGAACTACTACCTAGTCTGGTTCCTGCTCTTCGCTCTGACGGTGGTGGAGGTGGCCGTCGCGTACCTCAGTCACCTGCCGCGCAACCTTCTCATTCTGGTCCTGGTGGCACTGGCGGTCTGGAAGGCGACGCTCGTTGCCATGTATTACATGCACCTGAGATACGAGCGGTTGAGATTGATCCTGTTGGCAACTGCGCCGATCCCGCTGGCGATAATTCTGGTGCTGGCGGTGCTGCTTGAGTATGCTCGCTAAAGCGGCGGCCGCCGACCTCTGGCAATTGACCAAGCCGGGCATCACCCGGCTGGTACTCGTCACGACTGCCGTGGGTTTCTACCTGGGGTCGAGCGCCACGCTCGATTGGGCCTTGATGCTTCACGCGCTGGTGGGAACAGGGCTGCTGGCGGCCGGCACCAACGCGCTGAATCAGTACGCCGAGCGGGCGATCGATGCGGCGATGAAGCGGACTCGTCAGCGACCGCTGCCAGCCGGTCGTCTCAGTCCCGCCCTGGCGTTGTCGTTCTCCACCGGGATCTCGGTCGCGGGAACCGTGTACCTGGCCTGGCTGGTCAACTTGTTGACCGCCGTGTTGG
Source organism: Gemmatimonadales bacterium (assembly GCA_050118275.1). Classification (GTDB taxonomy): domain Bacteria; phylum Gemmatimonadota; class Gemmatimonadetes; order Palauibacterales; family KS3-K002; genus JASFMO01. Next base: position 2,653 of record JASFLD010000047.1, on the reverse strand, counting down.
GCGCCGTGGCTCTCCTCATCTATATCTTCGTGTACACGCCGCTGAAGCGCAGGACGTCGTGGTGCACTGTGGTAGGCGCTGTTCCGGGAGCGATTCCGCCGATGATGGGCTGGACGGCCGTGACCGGGCGTGTGGACATCCTGGCCTGGGTCCTGTTCGGGATCGTCTTCTTCTGGCAGATGCCTCACTTCTACGCCATTGGCTGGATGTACCGCCAGGACTACGCTCGAGCCGGCTTCCCAATGCTGCCCGTCGTCGATGATGATGGTGAACGAACGGCGCGTCAGATCATCGCGTATACGGTGGCGCTGGTGATTGTGAGTGTCTTGACCACGGTGCTTGGCCTGACCGGCGCTCTCTACTTCGTGGGCGCCGCTACCCTGGGCCTTGCCTTCCTGGCCCTCGGTTTCGCGCTGGCCAAAGCTCCGACCGGAGTGCAGGCGCGCCGACTATTCCTCGGATCGGTCGTGTACTTGCCGGTGCTACTGGTTCTCATGGTCATCGACAAGGTGTGAGGAGCCCAGATGGTCAACTTTCACAAGGTCTTGATCTCGACCGCGATCGTATTCACCCTCGGCTTCGCCGTGTGGTCGGGTTGGGCGTATAGTACGACCGGCGAGTTCTGGGCCGCGATCGCCGCCGTCGGCTTCGGCTTCGCCACCGTGGTGTTGATCGTCTACCTGAGGAATCTGAGGCGATTCTTGGGTGAGTGAGTTCGGCGTGGCCGGCTAGGTGGTGGTGATTACGTTAAGCGATCTTCCGGCGGTCAATGCGACTCTCAACGGGGCAAGCGCCGCACTGCTCGTCGCCGGTTTCCTCGCCGTGCGCCGTAGGCGGATCTGGCTGCACCGCAGCCTGATGCTCTCCGCCCTCGTGAGCTCGATTCTCTTCCTCACCTCCTATCTCTACTATCACGCGCATGCCGGCACGACACGTTTCACCGCGACGGGTGTGGTTCGGCCGGTGTACTTTACGATTCTGCTCACACACACCGTCTTGGCCATCGTCATCGTGCCGCTGGTCGTCGTGACCTTGTACCGGGCGGTTCGTCGCGACTTCCTGCGGCACCGGCGAATCGCGCGCGTCACACTGCCGGTCTGGCTTTATGTCTCGGTCACGGGAATTGCCGTCTACTTGATGTTGTATCAGCTCTTCCCTGCGGTCTAGTGGCCTCAGACCCGGTCTACGCGAAGACGTCCTGTGTTGGGCCTGCCAGCCTGCGGGAGAGCGTCAACCAGACGACCAGCGCGCCCCACAGCGCCACGCCGACCGCGAGGTGGAGGCCGCGAAGGCCGGCGGGTAGGCCGAGTATCACCATCTCGGCAGCGACCCAGATCTGTCCGATCAACAATCCCAATGCAACGAGGGCGGCACGCGATACGTCACGCGGAGCTCGCTGGCGCAGCGTCAGCACGACGGAATAGACCGCCACGATGACCATGGCGTAGGCCAGCAGCCGGTGAGTCCAGTGGAGGTGGACGAGACCGCCGCCCTCGGGCATCAGTTGGCCGTTACAGAGTGGGAAGCCCTGACAGAGAGGGGCCGCCCCCGTATTCGCCACTAGGCCGCCCAGAACCAAAATCAGGAACCCGAGACCCGCGGTGATGTGCGCCCAGCGGGGGTACGTGGCAGCGGCGTCCAGCGGAGCGGTTGGAGGAGGGACGCGCGCTCGGATCCCCGCGATCAGCAGAACGGCCAGCAGGGTCGAGGCGATCGCGAGATGGAGGACCACGGAACCGGTCGGAAGCTCGAGCCAGACTGTGATAGCGCCAACCAGCACCTGGATGACCAGCAAGACTGCTGCGGCGATGGCCAGACCGAAGATCCTGCGCGCTCCGAACTGTGGGTCCTGTCGGAGACGAATAGCGTAGACGGCCACGGCGAGGACCAGCACGCTCACAAGGAGCGCCGCCAACCGGTGCCCGTACTCGATCAAGGTCTCGAAGTCCATAGGTGGGATAAGGTGGCCGTTGCAGAGCGGCCAGTCGTCGCCGCACCCCATGCCCGAGCCGGTGATGCGCACGACTCCCCCGAAGACGATCAGGGCGTAGGTGAAAAAGGCCGTGACGAAAGCCAGCCAGGCAAAAGACCTCAGGCCTTTGCCCGCCGGGCCCTGCTCCTGGATAGACATTTCCCGGTCTCCTGGGTCGGTTTGGTGTTGGGTTCGGGCAGGACAATATGGCGGTGACCGGGCCTGAAAGCGATGGGCCGGGCAGACAGAGGCGGCGCTTCCTTCTACATTACCGGTCATATGACTGGAACCAAGACTCGTACCAAACTCCGGGTGCCGCCGCTGCAGGTGCCGCTCTTCGTTTTTCGGCGACTGGGGCCCCGATTGCGACCGCACCGCTGGGCGTTGGCGGCGGCGACGCTGTTCCTCCTGCTGAGCGGGAGCATCGGGCTGGCGTTCCCGATCGTCGTGCGCCACCTGATGGACGCGGCATTCGTCCAGCTGGACCGAGCGCTGCTGAATCGTATCGCCGTGTTGCTCCTGGCGCTGTTCGTCGTTCAGGGCCTGTTCAACTTCTTTCAGGTCTATCTGCTCGGAGCGACTGGGGAGAGGGTCATTGCGGGGCTACGGCGCGATTTGTTCGCCCATCTTCTGACTCTTTCCCCCGACTTCTTCACCGAGCGGACCACGGGAGAGCTTACT
>JASFLD010000046.1:0-13806 GCA_050118275.1 Gemmatimonadales bacterium | reverse complement strand
CAGCCGACTCAGTTGCCGCCCTCCGGCGGAATAGTCTGCTCCTCTCCTCCTCCTTGGCCGCCCGATTCCTGCGTTCCCGGCTGCACGCCCTCCGGTGGGGCCTGCCCCTCGCGCTGCAGAACCGACGTCGGGACCTCTTGTTGGGTGGCGGGAGCGGTCATCTGTCCCTCGAGAATCGACGTCGGCGCCCGCGATCGCGCCGAGACGATCGCCAGGACCAGCGAGAGTCCCATGAAAATGCCGCCGAGCGTCCAACTGGACTTGGTCAGCAGAGTCGCGGTCTGCCGACCGCCCAAGAAACTGTCGGTCGAAGACGAGGCGCCGCCGAACTCGGCCGCCAGGCCGGATCCCTTGCCCGCCTGTAGCAATACGACGAGACACAACAGCAACGCATCGATCACCAGAAGCAACAATATCAATCCGTGCACGACTTGCCTTCTATCAACTTGCTGGAACAACTAACCGATCTGGTCCACGAACGCCCAAAACTAAAGGGATTTCGCGAGGCCTGTCAACGTGCATCGGCCAGGCAGATCGCGGAGAAGTCGTCGGGCTCCAGGCTCGCTCCACCCACCAGGGCACCGTCGATTTCTGGAGCGGCAAGAAGCTCCTCGATGTTGCCCGGCTTCACACTGCCCCCATAGATGACGGGGACGGCGCGGGCTGCCGACTCTCCCACGCTGTCGATCAGCAAGCGGCGAATCAGCGCGTGCACCTCGTTGGCGTCCGCCGCGCTGGCCGTCCGTCCGGTCCCGATCGCCCAGACCGGCTCGTAAGCGATGACGATATCCTCTCGCCGGCCGTCCGCCAGCCGGCTCAACCCCGTCTCGAATTGTCGGCCGACCACCGCCTCGACCTCACCGCGGTCGCGCTCCTCGATCTTCTCCCCGACGCAAAGCACCGGTACCAGCCCCACCGACGCGACCGCCGCGACCTTCCGCGAGACCGCATCATCGGTGTCGCCAAACACGTGGCGCCGCTCCGAGTGGCCAGCCAAGACGAAATCGGCGCCGGCATCCTTCGCCATGCCGGCGGAGATCGATCCCGTGAAAGCACCGTGAGATTCCCAGTGCACATCCTGAATACCCAGGCGCAGATCCTCACGTCCCTCAGCCGCCGTTGCAAAGGCGGCGACCGAGATGGACGGTGGGAAGAAAACAACGGTACGATCGTCGCGCGGCGGATACCGCTGTGCGAAGCGGTCGACGAACTCGGCAGTCGTGGTGGGGCCATGGTTCATCTTCCAGTTTCCGCCGAAAAAGGGCTTGGTCAGCTTCACGTTGCCCCCTTGTCCGTCAGCGCAGCGACTCCAGGCAGCTCCTTGCCCGCCAGGAGCTCGAGGGTTGCACCGCCACCCGTCGACACGTGCGTCATCCGATCCACCAATTCGAACGCCGCGACGGCCGCCGCCGTATCGCCGCCACCCACAATGCTGGTCGCACCTCTGGATGTCGCTTTAGCGATCGCGCGCCCCACCGCTCGCGTCCCCTCGCTGAAGGCGCGTTGCTCGAATACCCCCACCGGGCCGTTCCAGAGAATCGTCTTCGCTCCTTGGATCACCGACCCGAATTCGCCGGCGCTGTCGGGGCCGATGTCCAGGAGCATCCGATCGGCGGGGATCGCTTCCACCTTCACGGTGTGAGCGCCTTCGCCGCTCTCCAGCGATGGTGCGACGACCGCATCGCTGGGCAGGACCAGGGAATCACCCGCCCGGTCCATCAACTGGTCGGCAAGATCGATCAGATCCTCTTCGACCAGCGACTTGCCCGTCTCCACGCCCTTGGCTCGCAAGAAGGTGCAGGCCATGGCCCCGCCTATGCACAGACGGTCCAGCTTGCCGAGGAGATTGTCGATCAGGTCGATCTTCCCACTCACCTTCGCCCCGCCCAACACGGCGACGAACGGCCGTTCCGGCTCCGCCAGCAGACCGCCGAGATACTCGAGCTCCCGCTCCATCAGCAGTCCGGCGACCGCCGGCCGAAGGTAACGAGCGACTCCGGCCGTGGAAGCGTGCGCGCGGTGCGCCGTCCCGAAAGCATCGTTGACGTACACATCGCCCAACCCGCTCAGCGCCTTGGCAAACTCCGGATCGTTCGCTTCTTCCCGGGCATCGAAACGCGTATTCTCGAGCAGCAGAACTCCAGCGACCTCCAGCTTCTCGGTCGCAGCGACGGCCTCGTCCGACACGGTGCTCGGAACGAAGAGCACTTCCTCACCCAGCAGCCGGCTCAGCTGCTCGGCCACCGGCCGCAGAGAGTACTTCGGCACTACCTTGCCCTTCGGCCGCCCCAAGTGGGACATCAACACGATGCGCGCCTGCCGGCCGCGCAAATATTGCAACGTCGGCAGCGTCGCCTGGATCCGCGCATCGTCCGTAACGTTACCGTGTTCGTCCAGGGGAACGTTGTAGTCCACCCGCACCAGCGCTCGGCGCCCCTGCAACTCCACATCGCTCAGGTCGCGGATATTCATCTTGTCGAACATGCGACTCCGTCTCTCTATTTCGGCGTCCTGAGAATCTTCCCCGCCCCTACGTCATCCGTTCCCCCTACAGTGTCTCCGCGATGTAGTTCCCCACGTCTACGCAACGGCACGAGTAGCCCCACTCGTTGTCGTACCAGGCGAGCACCTTCACCATGTTTCCATCGATCACGTTAGTCGACAGACCGTCGACGATCGAGCTGGCCGGGTTGCCGTTGAAGTCGACCGAGACGAGTGGACTCTCGCTGTACTCCAGAATCCCCTTCATCGCCCCGTCGGCGTAGCTCTTGAACGCCGCGTTCACATCTGCCACGCTGGGCGTCGCATCCAGCACCGCCACCAGGTCGGTGAGCGACACGTTCGGCGTGGGAACGCGCACGGCGAGTCCGTCCAGTTTGCCTTTGACCTCGGGGATGACGATGCCCGTCGCCTTGGCCGCTCCCGTCGTCGTCGGGATGATCGAAACCGCGGCGCTCCGCGCCCGCCGGAGGTCCTTGTGCGGGAGATCCAGAAGCCGCTGGTCGTTCGTGTAGCTGTGGATGGTCGTCATCATCCCGCGACGAAACCCGAATTCCTCCAGCAATACTTTGACCACCGGCGCGAGACAGTTGGTCGTACAACTCGCGTTCGATATGACGTGATGCTTCGCCGGCTCGTAGGCCTCGTGGTTGACGCCCAAACAGATCGAGATGTCCTCGCCTTTCGCCGGAGCCGTGATCACCACCTTTTTCGCGCCGGCCGACAGGTGCTTGCTCGCATCGTCCCGCGATCGGAACAACCCAGTCGACTCGAACACGATGTCCACGCCGAGATCCTTCCACGGCAGCTTGGCCGGATCCTTTTCCGAGAATACCTGGACTTCGTCGCCGTCGATTACCAGGTGCTCACCCTTCGTCTCGACGCTCCCCGGATAGATCCTGTGCACGGAGTCGTACTTGAACAGATGAGCCAGCGTCTGCGTGCTAGTGAGGTCGTTCACCGCCACGAAGTCCATACCCTTGCCACGACCGTCCCGCTTCGCCGCCCGAACGATCATGCGCCCGATACGACCGAACCCGTTGATGCCAACTCGAACCGCCATCTCTCGAGACCTCCTGAGCTTTTCCTCTGATTGTGCGCTTGCCAAAGGCTCATTGAAACCGGTCCTACATTAGGGTCCCGATCAAGGGATCGAAAGAGGTCGAGGCGCCGGGTGCCACGTCAGCGTGAGATTTGGCGAACTTCCCCAGGCTGTGTCGTAACGCACGGCGGATGGCCCTCAACGGGCAATCTGTCAGATCGTCGGCCGGGCAGCCTGGCTGACGGGCAACCGTGTGCGATCCCGAACGCGTTCTCGCCGGTCTCAGCCGCCGGGTCACGCCCACGGGCAGCTCGGCAACCACGACCGGGCTCTGTCGAACTTCACCAGCTACAGGAGCCGTAAACATTACCGCCAGTATACGAGACGACGCTCTGGAGCCCGTCGGCTACCTGTTTACCCGTCGCACGCACTCCCGGACGCCCGGCCCGCCACCCGCGGCAGTTCCGGTCGTGCCCGTGCGAAAGTCAACACACTGACCGCGCGAGCGCCGCCGAGACACAACGCCCTCACGCAGTCCTGCACGGTCGCCGCGGTAGTCAGCACATCATCCACCAGCAGCAGGTGAGCGTCCTCAACGGCGGCGCGCCTGTCGGTTCGCAGGCGGAAGGCGCCGGTGACGTTGGCCAGCCGTTCTCGTGGTGACAGGCGGGCCTGTCGGCGGGTGTGGCGTTCCCGGACAAGGGCATCTGGCAAGAACGGTAGATCCCGGCGTTCAGCCACCGCCCCGCCGAGCAGTTCGGCCTGGTTGAACCCACGCTCCCGCAGGCGGGCTGCGCTGAGCGGTACCGGCACGACAGCGGCCAGCTCACGCTCGACCACGGCGTCGAATCGCAGTCGCGCCATGTCGGCTCCCATCCGGGGGGCGAGCTCGCGCCAGCCGCCATACTTGAGGGCGTGAACGATCGCCGCCGTCGTCCCGCGCATGACATACGGCGCCCGGGCGCAGCGCAGATAAGGCAGCCATTCCTTGCACTCGATACAACTCGAGGTCGAGTGTTCTACCCCACTATCCTGCAACGATATGCCGCAGCGTTGGCACAAGGGTGCCCGGGGCCGCGGAGCCTGCGCCCAGCACAAGCCGCACACACGCCCGGAACCTCGCCGCAGCGGGTCGCCGCATACCAGACAAACCGGCGGCAGCAGTCGGTCCAACCAACGACGCAGTGGCCGGCGCGGACCTGCCAACTCACGGGCCGAGCGATAGCGAACCACGCCGCATCTTGCCCCTCGGCCATCAACAAATCGTATCTCTGTCCCCTGTTGCACCCGAACAGGCCGCCTTACGAAGACGACCCACTAGCCTGCCTGGCTGCGTTCGCCTAGAATTTCACGATCCGATCTTAGCCAATGACCCATTGCGACGGCCCGGAACAATCACGGCTTGGCGCTGTGATGCCCGGCGCTCCCGAGCCCACGACGAGACACGAATGAAGTCTATGCGACCGGACAAGCTACATGGCGCCCGCCGGTACGCCATCCTTTCCGTGTTGGGCGTCGCCATCTCTTGTGCGAATCCGCCCGAGCGCCCACCCAACATCATTCTCATCCTGGCGGATGACCTCGGCTACGGCGAACTGGGCAGCTACGGGCAGGAGAAGATCCGCACGCCCAACATCGATCGCCTGGCCGAAGAGGGGATGCGCTTCACCCAGCACTACTCCGGCAGCCCGGTCTGTGCTCCGTCACGGTCCGTCTTGCTGACCGGTCTCCACACGGGACACACGTACATTCGCGACAACGATGAGATGTCAGAGCGCGGCGACGTCTGGCACGACCTGAGCCTGGAAGGCCAGCGCCCGCTTCCCGCCAATACCTACACGATAGGAACGATGTTGCAGGAAGCCGGCTACGTGACCGGCGCCATCGGCAAATGGGGATTGGGCGGCCCCGGCAGTACGGGCGAGCCGAATCGTCAGGGCTTCGATCACTGGTTTGGATACCTATGCCAGCGAATGGCCCACAACTACTATCCGCCCTACCTGTGGCGGAACGGCGCAAAGCACGTCTTGACGAACGAGTACTTCTTCCCTCACCAGCGCCTCCCCGAAGATGCCGATCCGTACGATTCGGCTTCGTACGACCGCTATGCAGGCGAACAGTACTCCATGGATTTGATGGCCGCCGAGGCGCTGGCCTTCATCGCCGACAACCAGGAACACCCGTTCTTTCTTTATCTGCCGTTTCCCGTCCCCCACGCGGCGCTGCAGGTGCCGGAAGAGTCCCTGCAGGAATACGTCGGGGCGTTTCCCGAGACGCCTTATCGCGGCGACCAGGGCTATCTTCCTCATCCGACGCCCCGCGCCGCCTACGCCGCGATGGTCACACGCATGGATCGGGAGATCGGTCGCATCCTTGCTCTGCTGACCGAGCTGGGCCTCGAGGAAAAGACTGTCGTGTTCTTCACCAGCGACAACGGGCCGACGTTCAACGGCGGAACTGACTCCGAGTTCTTCCACAGTGCCGGTCCCCTGCGCGGTCTCAAGACCCAGCTCTACGAAGGCGGAATTCGCGTCCCGCTCATCGCGCGCTGGCCGGGAAGGATCCCATCGGGCACCGTCAGCGACCACGTCTCCGCCTTCTGGGATTTCATGCCGACCCTTGCCGCTCTCGCCGGCACCGTAGTCCCCGTCGAGGTCGACGGCCTCTCGATGCGGCCCGCTTTGCTGGGCAGCCTCGACGAACAGCCACGACACGAGTACCTCTATTGGGAGTATCACGGCGGGCAGGCCGTCAGATGGGGCGACTGGAAAGGCTACCGCGCCAGCCTTGACAGCCCGATCGAGCTCTACGACCTCAAGGGTGATACCGGTGAGCAACGCGACGTCGCCGCCCAGCACCCCGGCGTCGTCGCGCGGATCGCCGACATCATGGTCAGTGGCAGGACCGAGTCAGAGTTGTTCCCTCTGGTACGTGAGAACTGACGAAATCAACCGAGGAAACTTACAGTGAGAATCGCATCGCATTCCCCGCACCCCGGACTCTACATCTTCTGCGCCCTAGCTCTGGCTACAGCCGGTTGCTCCGACCGCTCCGCAACACGGGGGACGGGCCTATTGCCGGCTCAGTTGCACGGTCTGCAGCTGGTCGAGTCCAGGTCACAAGCAGGACGTGGCGCCGCGCGCCAGCGAGGTCGGCATATACGAAGCCCAGGGCATACGTGCCGAGCTGTACGTCAGCTCTTTCAACACGCCGGGAGAGGCTTCGGCCGAGTTCGAGGCCATGGTCAGCGCCATAAACGAGGGCGTCGAAGGGTATGGTCACCACACTCACTTCGATGTCGCCGACCGAGACGTGCACATCGTGTTCGGCGACGCCCGAATCAACTACTTTTACGCTTCGGACAATAAGTTGATGTGGTTGGCCGTGCCCCAGCCGGCGTTCGCCAGGGCGGCGCTCGCCGAGTTGCTCGGCGTCGCGCTGGACTCGATACCGCGACTGCCCGGCATGCCGCGCGAACAGCCACAGGAAAGCGAGCCCTCTTAGCCAGGCTCATACCGAATCCGCTCCTCGGCGGGCACCGGTCGAAGCGCAACTCGAGAGGCAGGCCGCGAGCATGAAACGACACGACAGGCAGAAATCCCGGATTTCGTTCTTCGCCGGCGCGACCCTGGCCGCCGCGCTGGTCTCCACGCTGCCGCTCGGCTGCACGCCGGGCGAACGCGGTGACGGCGAGCGGCCGAACATCCTCTTCGTCTTTACCGATGACCATGCCTCGCATGCGATCAGCGCCTACGGCTCACGTATCAACGAGACCCCGAACATCGACCGTCTGGCCGACGAGGGCATGCTGTTCCGCAACGCCTTCGTCACCAACTCGATCTGCGCGCCCAGCCGTGCCGTGATCCTCACCGGCAAGCACAGCCATATCAACGGTATCTACACCAACCGGGAGAGCTTCGACAGCTCGCAGGTGACGTTCACCAAGTTGCTGCAGCAGGCCGGATACCAGACGGCGATCATCGGCAAATGGCATTTGAAGAGCGACCCGACGGGTTTCGACTACTGGGAAGTCCTGCCCGGACAAGGCGTCTACTACAACCCCCAGTTCCTGACGCCTGGGGGCGATACGCTCCAGTATACGGGCTACGTTACCGACATCATCACGAACCTGGCGCTCGATTGGTTGCAGAACGGCCGTGATCCCGAGAGGCCGTTCATGCTGATGTACCAGCACAAGGCCCCGCATCGCCGCTGGGATCCCGGCCCCGAGCAGCTGACGATGTACGACGACGTGACCATACCCGAGCCACCGACGCTGTTCGACGATTACGAGGGGCGTTCCAGCGCCGCCAAGACGCAGGAGATGACGATCGCCCATCATATGTACGACGAAGACCTCAAGCTGGTCCCGCCGCCCCAACTCAACGAGGAACAGTTGCAGCGTTGGAACTCCGCATACGAGCCGAAGAACGAAGCCTTCCGCCAGGCCAATCTGACAGGCGACGACTTGGTGCGATGGAAGTACCAGCGCTACATCAAGGACTATCTCCGGACCATCGCGTCGGTGGATGACAATCTGGGCCGCATGCTCGACTACCTGGACGAGTCAGGCCTGGCCGACAATACCGTGGTCATCTACAGTTCGGACCAGGGGTTCTACCTGGGAGACCACGGTTGGTACGACAAGCGCTGGATGTACGAACAGTCGCTCCGCATGCCGTTCATCGTGCGTTGGCCCGGCGTCGTGCAGCCGGGATCGGAGAACACGGATCTGGTCCAGAACCTCGATTTCGCCGAGACCTTCCTGCAGATCGCCGGCGTCGATGTACCGGCCGACATGCAAGGCCGCAGTTTGGTTCCACTGCTGGAGGGTCGGACGCCGGCCGACTGGCGGGACGCGATCTACTACCACTACTGGGAGTACCCGGCATGGCACATGGTACGGCGCCATTACGGGATCCGTACCCAGCGGTACAAGCTGATCTACTACTACGAGATCGACGAGTGGGAGCTGTTCGACCTCGAGAACGACCCGGACGAAATGCACAGCGTCTACGCCGATCCCGAATACGCCGACGTCGTGGCCGACTTGAAGGCACGGCTGGCGCAGCTGCGCTCTGACTACGAGGTACCGGAAGAGGACCCCGTCCCGTATCCGGAGGAGAAAACGTGGTACTGACCGTGCGAGCTGTGGCTGAGCAGGCGGATCGTCCTTCGAGCTGCCGACTAAGAGTACGACTACGATCACGATCAGGAGTGGGAAGATCGGCCCTGGTCTCGTGACCTGGTCCGGAGAAGCCGTGCCGCAAAGCGATGCGAAAGCGAGGCAAGCCGCCATGTCTTACAGAAGCCTTCCCGCCCGAGCCGTGGTCGTGGCAGTGTCTCTTCTGGTTGGATGCGCCGCTGAACGAAGTTCGGCGCCGCTGGAGTTCGGGATCTCGTTCGACGAGAGCGTCAGCGCCGAGCCGCTGGATGGCCGAATCATCCTGATCATCACGACGCGCGAGGAAGGCGAGCCCCGCTTCCAGGTCGGTTCCGGCATCGACGCGCCGCAGATCTTCGGCGTCGACATCGATGGACTGGCGCCAGGCGCACAAGCGCTGATCGACGCATCAACGTTCGGCTTTCCCGTCGAGAGCCTCGGAGACCTGCCGGCCGGCGAGTACCACGTCCAGGCCGTGCTGCACAAGTACGAGACCTTCAATCTCGCCAACGGGAAGACGGTCAAGCTGCCCATGGATCGCGGCGAAGGGCAGCGCTGGAACCGCGCCCCGGGCAATCTGTTCAGCACGCCGCAGCAGATGGCCATCGACCCGTCGCGCGCGACACGCATCGCTCTGGTCCTCGACCAGGTGATCCCGCCGATCTCCGAGCCGGAGGACACCAAGTACATCAAGCACGTGAAGATCCAGAGCGAGCTGCTCAGCGAGTTCTGGGGCCGTCCGATGTACCTGGGCGCGCACGTTCTTGTGCCCGAAGGATTCGACGAGCATCCCGAGGCGCGCTATCCGCTGGCCGTGTTTCACGGCCACTTTCCCGCCGACTTCGGCGGTTTTCGAACCGAGCCACCGGACCCGAACCTCGAGTGCGAGTACAGCGCGCGCTTCGACGTGGAATGCTACAACCGCATTCAACAGCAGGAGGCCTACGACTTCTACCGGAAGTGGACGGGGCCCGACTTCCCGCGCCTGCTGATCATCGAGATCCAGCACGCCAACCCCTACTACGACGACTCGTACGCCGTGAACTCGGCGAACCTCGGCCCTTACGGCGACGCCATCACCTACGAGCTGATCCCCTACATCGAGGATCAATTCCGCGGCATCGGCGAAGGCTGGGCCCGGTTCCTCTACGGCGGTTCGACCGGCGGCTGGGAGGCGATGGCCGCTCAGGTCTTCTACCCCGAAGACTACAACGGCGCGTTCATCGCCTGCCCCGATCCGATCGACTTCCGCGCCTACACGCTCGTCAACATTTACGAGGAAGAGAACGCCTACTTCATGCAGGGCCAGTTCAAGCGCGTCGCCCGGCCCGGCCACCGCAATTGGCTAGGCCAGGTGGACCGGACGCTGGAGGACTACAACCACTGGGAGTTGGTGCTCGGAACAAAGAACCGTTCCGGCGATCAGTTCGACATCTGGGAGGCGGTCTACTCGCCCATGGGGGATGACGGCTACCCCAAGCGGCTCTGGGACAAGTACAGCGGCGTCATCGATGACGAGGTCGCCACGTATTGGCGCGAGAACTACGACCTCAGCCACATCTTGCAGCGCGATTGGCCGACCTTGGGGCCGAAGCTGGAAGGCAAGCTCCACATCTACGTTGGCGACATGGACAACTACTATCTGAACGACGCCGTCTATCTGGCCGAGGAGTTCTTGGAGAGTACCACCGATCCGTACTACGGTGGTGTGGTGGACTACGGGGATCGTGCGGAGCACTGCTGGAACGGCGATCACGAGAACCCAAACTACATCTCGCGGCTCCGTTACAACACCATGTACATACCGCAGATTCTGGAGCGGATCCGCGCCACGGCGCCGGCGGGCGCGGATCTGACTAGCTGGCGTTACTGAACCGCTGAAAGCTAGGTCCCGGCGTGGCGCTCCCTGAGCTTGTCGGCCAGCCGGGCGCCAGCCCGGTGCAACCAGATCACCGCGCCTTCCAACAGCAGGATGGCCGCGGCGCCGGCGGCGAGGATGGCGCCGGCGATCAGCATCGGTTCCAGCAGCTCGGAAAAGCCTAGCGGCGCGAACTCGAACATCGATGTCCCTCCGCGAGTTCGGGGTCGAGGCCAGGCGCACCCGCGCGCGCCTGCCGCTGAAATCCTGTCTTTTTTGTTTGGGCGATGGGTAACTCCCATGTGAGCGCGAGGCCCGCTGTGCTCTCGCGCTCAACGACTATGATAAGGTGATCGCTTGTTTGAAGAAAGGACTTTGTGGCCAGCCGGTCACCCTCGAGGCGCTTGCGGCGCGGCTCGAGGTTCTGCGACGATCCGATCGCTTGCGCGACAGCTCACCCGCGTTTTGGCTCTTCCCTTGCTGGACGGCCTAGCCGTATCTTGGCCTTGAAGTGAGACCGATCAGAGCTTTCCTCTGCGCTTTCGTTTGGGTTCCAGTTTGGGCCGTCAGCGTCGCTTGCTCGGACGGGCCGGTGTCGGCGCCCGTCGCCGTCGATTCGCTGGTCTACGTGACGCCCGAGCAGGCCGGATTCTCGTCGGCCGCACTCGCCGAGGTGGAGGAGTACGCCGAGCAGATCGGTTCGGCCGCCGTCGTCGCGCTCCACGACAACCAAGTGTTCTTCGCCTGGGGTGAGGTGGACCGCAAGTATCTCGTCCACTCGATTCGCAAGTCGCTGCTCAACTCGCTGTACGGCATCTACGTCGAGCGCGGCACCATCGACACGGCGGCTACGTTGGCCCAGCTCGATATCGACGATATCCCGCCCAGCCTCACCGCGGCGGAGAAACAGGCGCGCGTCGCCGACCTGCTCAAGTCCCGCTCGGGGGTCTACCACGAAGCGGCGGCCGAGAGCCAGTGGATGAAGGACAATCGACCCTCCCGCGGCAGCCATCCCCCAGGTACCTACTACTACTACAACAACTGGGACTTCAATTCTTTGGGCACGATTTTCCGGCGAGAGACGGAAAGAAGTATCTTCTACGCCTTCAAGGTCGAGATCGCCGAGCCCATCGGGATAGAGTCGTTCATCACCACCGACGGCCGCGATTATTACCCGCTTGAGCTATCCAAGCACCCGGCCTACCACTTCCGTCTGACGGCGATCGACCTAGCGCGCTACGGTCTGTTGTACTTGAGAAGAGGCCGCTGGAGCGGGGTGCAGATCGTGCCTGAGGAGTGGATTGCTGCCAGCACGCGGACGCATTCCGCGCTGAACGACACTCTGGGCTACGGATACGGGATGCTGTGGTTCGTCATCACGGACGACTATCCGTACTACGGCCCCGGCTTCTATCACACCGGTTACGGCGGCCACATGCTGCTCGTCTTGCCGGAGGACGAACTGGTGATCGTCCACCGCGTCGACACCGACGGTCCCACGCGTGTGGCGTCGGCCGACATCTACCGGCTCGCAGCGATGATCGTTAACTCACGCGGCGTGAACTAGTCGCCCAGCCAATCGGGTAGGAGGGAGCCTCACGGCTCCCGTCCTCCCACACGACCGGACGTACTCAGCGTATCCGGCGGTTTCTTCTAGCGATGTAACGACGTGTACCTCGCGGTCAGGCTCACGAGTCCCTGATCGATGAACCACTGGATGGACATAGCCTCGGCGGCTGGGGGGCTACCGGCCATGCGCCACCAACCCTTTCCCGACAACGCGAGTATCCAAGCGCGCCACTCCGGCACACCCAGACGCTGCAGAAAATCGGCGATCGGTTTGGCCCGCTTGCGCTGCTTCAGCCTCACACAACGCAGCTTTCGTCGAATCCACTCCTCCAGCCGTTGCAGGTGTGTCCGACATTCCGCGTAACGGTAGTAGGTCACCCACCCGGTCAGGTACGAATTCAACTCCGAGATCATCCGTCCGAGGCTTATGCCACGATTGCGGCGTGTGATCTCGCGGATTCGTCCCTTCACGCGCTTCAGGCTTTCCGGCGCTATGCCCAGCCTGCCATCCCAGAGAATTCGGTGGCCCAGAAACTTGCACTCCCATACGCGCGCCACCGCGCTCTTGGTCCGGTTCACGCGGAGCCGGAGTCTCTTCTCCAGAAACTTCGTCAGCGAAGCCATCACCCGCTCACCTGCCGCCTCAGACCTCACATACACGTTGCAGTCGTCGGCATAACGGCAGAAGCAATGACCCCGTCGCTCCAGCTCCCTGTCCAACTCGTCCAGCAAGAGATTGGCCAGCAAGGGGGAAAGCGGCCCGCCCTGTGGAGTGCCCTGGTGGCGCTCAACGCAAACGCCGTTTCGCATCATCCCCGCCTCTAGGAAGCGGCGTACGACCCTCAGCAGTCGTTTGTCGTCGATCCTTCGGGCTAGACGCGACATCAGCACATCGTGGTTGACCCGGTCAAAGAACTTCTCCAGATCAAGGTCCACGACAATGGCACGCCCTTCCGCTACGTACCCCTGCGCCTGCCTCAACGCCTGATGCGCATTGCGGCCGGGCCGAAATCCGTAGCTCGACTCCGAAAAGGTCGGGTCCAACAGCGGATCCAGCACCTGGAGGATCGCCTGCTGTACAAACCGGTCCACTACCGTCGGGATGCCCAACTGCCGCACCCCTCCGCCTGGCTTGGGGATCTGCACCCCTCGCACCGGCTGCGGCTGGTAGCTGCCGTCCAACAGTGATACGACTAGATCCTCCCTGTGCGCCTCCAACCACGGGCGCCGTTCCATGACGCTCATGCCATCCACGCCCGGCGCACCCCGGTTGGCCTTCACTTTCTTGTAGGCTCGGTTCAGATTCTCAGGCTCGCAGGTCCTTTCCATTAAGGTCGCCGTCAGGGCTCGCTCCCCCTTCGACACCGACGACACTTGCGGCTCCTCAAGCGCAGCAGGTCCGGTTCCGCCTTCCCCGCTCGCGATGGGGCGCACGACCGTTCCCTGCCCCTCGAAGAGGTCCAGTTGGTCGTCCGTGCCTCGCTGCCGCTCCATGTCCGTCGAGTCGTCCGGTCTGCTCCCTGCACCAGAAGATTCGGCCCTTCCTCGGATGACTCCCCGAGTACTATGGCCTCGGCTGACTTCTCCACGCCCCTCCCACAGCGTCGCCGCTGCGGTAGTCCAGATCGTCTGGACAGATGTGGAGATCTCCCAGGGTAAGTCAGGCCTCTTTCC
>JASFLD010000045.1:0-13969 GCA_050118275.1 Gemmatimonadales bacterium | reverse complement strand
GGTGAGCGTCAGCAAGGCACCCGTGGTAACGACACCGGGGATTTCGATTTGCTCGTCGACCATCGCCTCAGCAATGCGGGGATCCAACCCACGCGCTTCCGCCAGGGCGCGGAACTCGGACCGCATAGCGCTGACAATCTTCTCCGACGCCCTTTGCCCTCCCCCGCTCACCGGTGTCGCCGCTCCGATGGTCGCGCCGGGCCTTACGTAGATCCGCTCTGTGGCCAGGGCGATCATCGCGCCCGCTGAGAGGGCTCGATCGACATACGCGTAGACCGGCACAGGAGACTCCTGCACCGCGTCGACGATCTGCCACGCCGCGTCCACCCGACCGCCCGGCGTGTTGATGTCCAGGAGCGCGAACCGCGCTCCCTGTTCACCGGCCATCTCGAGGCTGCGCTTGACGAATGGGCTGAGCCCCCGATCGATGGTCCCGTCGATCGGAATCCGTATCACCTGGCTCTGACCGCTCAGTGTCGCCGGGCTCACCGCGAGCGCCACGGCACTGATCGTGAGGATTCGCTGAAGACGTCCGTGCAGGATCATGGCTCTAACCCGTCTAAGACCTCTCTCACACGCCGAGGTGCGGGTCGCGCGTAAGTACGAGCAGTGATAGGAAATCTATTCAGGGCCCAACGATGCGGCAACGCGAACCTCTTCGACAGCCCCGCAGACGAATCGCGGACACCTTCGTACTCTCTACACGCCGATGACGACACTTATTCGACCGGCACCGGCGCCTCGGTCGGCAGCGCCCACTCACCGCTGATCGTGGCCGGTGCACGGTGGACTCATACACGGTCGATGGCGGCGGCCGCTTGACAGTCCCACAGAACGGCAGATAGGTTGGCCCCGATCGAGCGTTCGGAGCGCATACGACCTTTTCCCCCGTTATCGGTCGCCTCTGCGATTATGGCCGGAAACACCCTGTCCACCTTCACAGACCACGACAAGAAACTCGCGAGTTTGCTCGACGTGGCGGCGGACATATTCGCTGCGAAGGGCTATCACCACGCTTCCATACGCGACCTCTCGCGCCATGCTGGCGTCAGCCTGTCCGGGCTGTACTACTACTTCGGTAGCAAGGAGGAGCTGTTGTACATGATCCAGGAGCGAAGCCTCCGCCTCTTGCTCTCGGATCTGGACGAACGGATGGCGGGAATCCGCCACCCGCGCGAGCGGCTCCGGACTCTCATTCACAACCATATCGAGTTCACCGCATCGCACCGCTCGGCCATGCGGGTGCTCAATCACGAGTACGACGCACTGGAAGGCGACCTGCGAGCGAAGATCGCGGGCCTCAGGCTGAGGTATGCCAACGTCTGCACGGAGATACTCCGCGACCTACGCCGCTCCACTACCGGCGGCGACGCGGTGCCCCTCAACATCGCCACATCGGCCCTGTTGGGGATGATGAACTGGATCTACGCCTGGTATCTTCCCGAAACCAACGTCCCCGTCGACCGGCTGACCGAGCACATATACCGGCTGTTCCTCGCCGGTTTCGCGAGCCGTCTGGATTCTTCGCCGGAAACAGCGTGAGCCAATTCACGCCCGACGTCGATCTGAGGACCCAGCTCTACATCGACGGCGAATTCGTCGACGCGCTCGAGGGCACGACGTTCAGAGTCGAGAACCCGGCTACCGCATCCCACCTCGCCGACGTCGCCGAGGCTCGGGCGGCGGATGTCGACCGGGCCGTAGAGGCGGCACGCCGCACCTTCGAGTCGAAGCGATGGCGCGACCTCGGTCCGCGGGAGCGCGGTCGCCTGCTCTACCGACTGGCAGAGCTCGTGGACCAGCACGCCGACGAGTTCGCTCGTATCGAGTCGCTGCAGAACGGCAAACCACTCAGCGAGTCGCGCCACGTCGACCTGCCCGAGGCCATCGACGTCCTCCGCTATTATGCCGGTTGGGCCGACAAGCTCCACGGCGAGACGATCCCGGTCTCCGGAGCCGCCTTCAGCTACACGCTCCGCGAGCCGCTGGGGGTCGTGGGTGCGATCGTCCCCTGGAACTACCCCTTGCTGCTGGCGGTGTGGAAAATCGCCCCCGCCCTCGCCTGCGGTAACACCGTTGTACTGAAACCGGCCGAAGAGACCCCCCTCACCGCGCTGAAGCTCGGCGAGTTGGCCAAGCACAGCGGCTTCCCGGCTGGAGCCCTCAACGTCGTGCCCGGCTACGGCGAGACTGCCGGCGCCGCGCTGGTTCGCCATCCCGGAGTCGACAAGATCGCATTCACGGGCTCTACGGAAGTGGGCAAAAGGGTCATGCGAGAGGCGGCGGCAACCCTCAAGACCATCTCGCTCGAGCTGGGTGGTAAATCGCCACAGATCGTATTCGAGGATGCCGACCTAGCAACGGCGGTACGGGGCGTCTCGACGGGCATTTTTTACGGGAAGGGCGAAGTATGCGCCGCCGGCTCGCGATTACTGGTGCAGGCCAGCATCCACGACGAATTCGTGAAACGGCTGATCGAACGAGCGCAGCGGATGACGCCGGGGGATCCGTTCGACAAGCGCACTCGACTGGGGGCTCTGGTCTCCGAGAAGCAGTTACTCCGGGTCCTCGGCTACATCGAGGAGGGAAAGCGGGAGGGAGCGGTCCTGGTGACCGGAGGAGCGCGGGTCGATCGACCGGGCTATTTTGTCGAGGCCACCGTCTTCGACCGGGTGCGATCGCATATGACGATCGCCCAGCAAGAGATATTCGGACCGGTCCTCGCCGTTATCAGCTTCGACGACGAAGACGAGGCGGTGGCACTCGCGAATCAGACGATCTACGGGCTGGCCGCGGGGATTTGGACGCCGGACATCAAGCGTGCGCACAGGGTCGCGCGCTCGCTCGCTGCTGGTACCGTTTGGGTCAACACGTACAATCGATACGATCCCGCCGCGCCCTTCGGCGGCTACAAACAGAGCGGTTTCGGCCGCGATCTCGGAATACACGCACTGGACGGCTACACGCAAGTGAAAAACGTTTGGATAGACCTGGGTTAGGAGCGCCGGGTTGGTCGGTGGATCACCGATCATGTGGCTATCATGTGAACCATCCAACTATCAGGTGACGATCACGCGGCCGCCGTCCACGAGGTGAATTCCCCGGCCTCACGCCGTCTGCACAACTCGATGCTCGACTCAACGTCCCTCGGCCCAACCGGTTGGCGCCAGACCGCATCCCGGTCATATTTCTCTAATATGGCACATTCCGCATATTCCTCAGCTGGGAGCGCTTCTGGGATCGCCCCTCAGCCAGTGATGTCGAGCGAAGGACGATCATGTTCGTGACATTCATCAAGGAATTGCTGCGAAGACGGGTTCCGCAGATCCTCGGCGTTTACCTGGCCGCGGGTTGGGGGGCGCTCGAGTTCACCGACTTCCTGGTGAACCACTTCATTCTCTCTTCCCACCTGATCGACTTCGTCATGTTGGTCTGGCTGCTCCTCGTGCCGACTGTCGTGATGCTGGCCTATTTTCATGGCGCCCCCGGCCGGGATACCTGGACCCGGACAGAGAAGATCGGTATCCCGGTGAACGTCGCGGTCGCCGGGCTGTTGCTGATCGGCATCTTCGCGGGCAAGAACTTGGGTGCCGCCACGGAGTCGATCACTCTACAGGACGAGACAGGGGAGCGCGTGGAGCGCGTCATCCCGAAAAGCGAGTTCCACCAAAACCTCGCCGCCTTCTACTTCGACAACGTCTCGGGCGATACCGCCCTCGATTGGCTGCAATACGGCATGCCTCTCGCGCTGGAAAACGATCTGGCGCAGGACATCTTTCTCGATGTCCGCGGCGCCAGCACGACGGGCGAGCGACTGCGTGACGAAGGCGCGGACGAGCTGGATGTCGCGCTCCCGCTCAAGCGAGAGATCGCCGATCGACTGCACGTCAATCACTTTCTCGCTGGCGAGATTTCGGGCGACGCCGACCGGTTGACGGTCACGACGTACCTGTACGAGACGCAGCGGGGAAAACTGGTCGAGGAGCGAACGTTCATCGGTGAGGATCCTCTCGCGCTGGCCGATGAGATGAGCGTACAGCTCAGACGCGACATCGGGATACCCGCCGCAGCCATCGAAGAGGGCACCGATCTGCCCGTCTCCGAGCTTCTGACCGCATCGATGCCGGCATTCCGATCATATGTCGACGCGGCTCGCGCCAATCTGCTGGAAGATACTCGAACGGCGCTTATGCACCTGGAGGAGGCCGTCTCGCTGGACCCGCAGTTCGCGCAGGCCCACTTCCAGCTGTTCGGTGTGTATCTCAACCTGAACAGACCGGACCAGGCCCGCGCGGCAGCCGAAACGGGCATGCGGTTCATCTACAAGCTCCCGGAGCGTGATCAGTTCCAGTTGAAGACGATCTACTACTGGATTGTCCGGCACGAGGCCGACCGCGCGCTGGCCGCCGCGAACATGTACGCCGAGCTGTATCCGAAGGATGCCGAAGCCCACTCCTTCCTCGCCAACTTCTATCGCGCCAGGGGCGAGTATGTCAGGGCCGTGTCCGCCCTGCAGAGGGTGCTCGAACTCGATCCCAGCCGCGTCGATGTCCTCCCCAGAATCGCCAGCCTATTCGAAACGATGGGGGAGTTCGATGCAGCGTCCGACTACTACGAGCGATACGTGGCCGAATCGCCCAACGACCCCGGCGCCTTGATCGCCGTCGGCAATCACTATCGGATGCGAGGAGACTACGAGTCCGCCGGAACTGAGCTCGAGAAGGCTCTGATCATCGATCCGGACAATGTCACGGCCATGGTTTCGTTGGCCGCTGTCGCCCGCGACAGCGGGCGGTTCCAGGAAGCGCTGCAAGGCCTCGACGAAGCGCTGGCCGCGGCAGTGACCAGCCAACAACGCGACCAGGTCTATGACGCGTACAAGTCCTACTACGAGCTACGTGGTCAGCCAGGTCGCGCCATCGAATACATGCATCGCCGCTGGGCCGAACTGGACAAGTATTTCGGGGCCTTCAACACGATCCAGGAGAAGCTCTCGAATCTCAGTACCTATGTCGCGGCCGGTCGGGTCGACGTCGCGAAGGACACCCTCGCCGCGATCGCTGCCCGGCTCAGGCCGCCCAACGATGTCCTCCTACCACTGGGGCAGCTCAACCTCTACCTCGCGCTCGAGGAGCCCGACTCACTGGCGATGGCCCTCGATGGCTTCGACCGCTTCATCGAGGCTTTTGGGATCGAGTACGCCCGCGCCATACACGTCTGGGCCGGTGGACGGCTGCTGGAGATGCGGGGTGAATGCGCGGAAGCCATCGTCAGTTATGAGAGAGCTTTGCAGCTACTGCCCACCGCGTTCGACTATCAGCTGGACATCGGGCGCTGCTATCGAAAGCTCGGTGACTTCGCGCAGGCGCAGAGGCACCTGTCCCGCCTGCTCGAGATCCGCCCCGACGACCCGCGCACCCAGTACGAGCTCGCCCTCACTTTTGCCGAGGGGGACGAGCAAGAGAAGGCGCTCGAGCACCTCCGCATCGCGCTGGACGTTTGGCGGGATGCCGAGCCCGAATACCAACCTGCGCGCGAGGCACGCGCGTTGTACGAGCGCCTCGGGCCGTCCCGTTAGATCGACGTCTCAACGCGTCGGCGGCTTTAGCGTCGGTAGTAGGTCGCGCCGTCGAGCGACAGTCGATCGCCGGACCGGGAGAGGTCGTACACCCGCTGGCCCGCCTGTCCCTTGAGCACCAGCACGTCTCCGATCACACGGTAGACGCCGCGATCGCTCTCCCCGGCCGTGGTGGTGGGATCGTCGGCTCGACCGCGCGCCTCGGCGGCCAGATAGACCGAGGACTTCCAGACGTAAGTACCGCCTTCTTCGAACTCGATCGTGTCCTCGATGCTGCGCGTCTCGTCCCGCTCGGGGTCGGGGCCGGGCGGCTGACCGTCCCGGTACCGTAGCCAGAGTCCGACGAGGTCATGGGCGGCCCCGGGTTTCACATCAGGAGGCTGCGCCGTCACCGTCGCAGCCAGCGCTTCCACGCTTCGGCGCATCTCCTGAAATCCCGCTGGCGGAGCGACTCCTAGCACCAGCATTCCGGTTCCGTGAGGACTGAAGACTCCGGCCAGACGGGTTGCGATCGGCCGGCCGAATTCGCCTTCGCCAGAGAAGCTGGCCAGTACGGCGGGCAGTCCAGCGAAAGTGGTGTCGTTCGGGCCTTGGGTCAGGCGGGCGTTGATGCGGGCCAGACGCGAAAAGGACTTCATGCCGACCAGAACATCGTCCGCGCTCTCGTATAGCCCCGGCGCCAAAAAGATGGTGCCCTGCTCAGCCTCGGAGCCGAGTACGTGCACGCGCCTCACCGTCTGACGCACGTACCAGCCATCCGGCGGCGTATACCCCAGGTTCCAGCCCGGGAACACGACCTGCTCACCCCCCGTCGGCCCGGTTGCCGTAAGTCCAATACAGAACGCCAAGCCGACCAAGAGGCCGCGGACATACAACCACGCCGTCAGCATCATTCGCTCGCCTTCTCCACGCTGGGACTTCAGACACGGCGGCCCTCGCGGCCGAACATGGTCACACCGCGCGTCGGGTGCAAGGATATCCAATGGCGGACGCACCTTGCCGGAGCGCCGGCGGGAAGGCATCCTATCACCGTTCTTCAAAACAACAGATCGGGAGAGGGAGACACCGCGATGTCTGACAAGGACGTAGTTCTCGTTGAGAAAACGGATCGTGTCGCCACCATCACCGTCAATCGTCCCGACAAGTTGAACGCGCTGAACGCAGAGGTGATCGTCTCGCTCGCCATGGCGCTCGAGAGACTCCGGCAGGACCCCGATGTGCGCGTCGCCGTCCTCACCGGTGCCGGCGAGAAAGCGTTCATCGCCGGAGCCGACATCGCAGAGTTCAAGGGAGCACCCGCGCTACATCAGTACAGGGTCATGCAGACCGCAGACATCTATTCGGCCGTGGAGCGTTTTCCCAAGCCGACTATCGCGATGATCAATGGCTTCTGCCTGGGCGGCGGCTGTGAGGTCGCCATGGCATGCGACATTCGCATCGCGGGTGAGAAAGCTAAGCTGGGACAACCCGAGACGAATCTCGGGATCATTCCCGCCGGTGGCGCTACCCAGCGCTTGCCTCGTTTGGTGGGCCAGGGTCGTGCCATGCGACTGATCTACACCGGCGAGATCATCGACGCGAAGCTGGCCGAAAAGATCGGACTGGTCGATGAGGTCGTCCCGCAGGAGGGTCTCAGAGAACGCGCCATGGAGTTGGCGGCGAAGATCGCGGAGAAGAGCCCCGCGGCGCTACAGGCCGCCAAGGAAACGATCCGCGCCGCCTGGCAGATGCCGCTCGACGCCGGGTTGCGTTTCGAGAAAGCGTGGTTCGGCTTGCTCTTTTCGACGGAAGACAAAGAGGAGGGCGTGACCGCGTTTCTCGAGAAGCGCAAACCAGAGTTCAAGGGACGGTAGGGAATGTCCAATATCGAGTAGGGAATGTCGAATGTCCAAGGGGTAGGATAGCTGGTTCTATATCCAACGAGGTGACAAGGAATATCGGATGTCCGAGGGCGCATGATGCTCTGTCGGGAATCAACGTCATCATTCCTTGTTCGACATTCGCAATTCGTCATTCAACCGGGTGTCAGGCCATGAAGCTTCGTCTGGTTCCAGTTTTCGGCATCGCCTACTTCCTGGCGATGGCCATCTTCGTCACCTATCCCGGGTACGTCCCGTTCGATCGCATCAGACCCTTCGTCCTCGGCCTGCCTTTCTCGCTGTTCTGGCAGGTGATGTGGATCTGCGGCGCGGTCCTCGTTTTGGCCACTGTGTTCTTCTGGGAAGCGAATGCCAGAGCACGCGTAGACGAGGCAGACGTGGAACACGAACGGCCTCCGCGGCCACCCACAGACTGAACGGGACGGCCAGCCCATGGAACGCTGGGTCATCGTCACTCTGGTAACCGCTGGCTACTTGCTTCTCTCTCTGATGATCGGCTGGTTCTCGGGCCGCCGGGCCAGCGACACCGTCACCGGCTACGTCGCCGGGGACCGTGGCTTCGGTCTACTGGTGATGTATTTCATCATGGGCGCGATGATTTTCAGCGCCTTCGCCTTCCTCGGCACTCCCGGGTGGGCCTACAGCCGGGGTGGCGCCGCATTCTACGTGCTCTCCTACGGCGTGCTGGGCTTCGCCCCCTGGTACGTCCTCGGGCCCCGCATCGCGCGCGTCGGCCGTACCTACGGCCACGTCACCCAGGCGGAGCTTCTTTCTCACCGCTTTCAGAGTACGTCACTGTCCGTGCTCATCGCCATCGTCTCGATCGTAGCCTTCATTCCCTACATCGCGCTTCAGATGAAAGGGGCCGGCATCGTCTTCAATGCTGTAACTGACGGACACGTACCGATCTGGGTGGGCGCGGCGGCGGCCTACGGCGTCGTGATGATGTACGTGCTGAAGAGCGGTGTGTTGGGGGTCGGCTGGACGAACACCTTTCAAGGCATGTTCATGCTGGTCATCGCTTGGGTGCTGGGCCTCTGGCTGCCGCATCATCTCTACGGCGGTATCGCGCCGATGTTCGAGCGGATCGCCGACCTGCGGCCCGAGTTGCTCACGGTACCCGGTTTGAATGAGAGCGGCGAATCCTGGAGTTGGGGCGCCTATTCCTCCGCCGTATTGGTGAGCGCCATAGGGTTCACGATGTGGCCCCACTTGTTCATGAAGGGATTCGCGGCGAAAGACGACCGCACTCTGAAGCTCACCACTGTACTCTACCCCACGTTCCAGCTGTTCCTGCTGCCGCTTTACTTCATCGCCTTCGCCGGCGTCCTCTTCGCCGTCAAGCCTCCCGGGCCGGACTTCATCCTGCCGCACATGATCCTCAACACCGACGTGGCACCGGTGGTGGTCGGTCTCTTCTGCGCCGGCGCGCTGGCTGCCAGCATGTCGACCGGTGACGCGATGCTGCACGCGTCAGCCTCGATCTATGTGCAGGACATGCACCGCCGGGTCGTCGACACGCAGATGGACGACCACGGCCGCCGACGGCTGATCCGCATCGTCGCCGTCATCGTCGGTGTCATCGCCTACTACATCGCAGTGAACACCGAGATGTCGCTGGTGGCGCTGCTCCTCGCGGCCTATGGCGCCGTGGTCCAGTTCGCTCCGGTCACGGCAGCGGCTTTCTTCTGGAAGCGCGCTACACCGGTCGGCGCGGTCAGCGGACTCGTGGCCGGCTCGCTCGTGACGCTGCTGCTGCGCCAGCTCCCCGGTCTGCGGCCGTTCGGGATTCACGAGGGTATCTGCGGCCTGGTCGTCAATTGCATCGTGCTGATCATCGTCAGCTTGGCCACCCGGCGGATGAGCGACGACCACGTCGAAGCGTTCTTCGCCGCGAGTCACCGAGCGGAGTAGCGACAGCCCTCGACGGGCCAATCCCGTCGCGAGCAGCAGCGGGCACCTCCCGAAAGCGGACCTGGACTACCCATGGCCGCGACTCGGGCGTGCCCATTGTAAATAGTTTGTACATAAAGTATATTGTTGTCGTCAAACAACTCCTGATCACCTGTTGATATTCGCCAAATTTGTAGGACATTAAAGGGAATAGTCAGTTCAGCCAGGTCGGACTGCTGTGCCTCCGCAGGCTGACGATTACTTAGAATAAGAAAGATGTTCGCGACCCACGAGGGCCTCATGTCCTCACAGCTGGAAGGTGATTCCTCCGCCCGGGCCAGCCACTCCGCTGTGTTTCACGCCTTGCGACGCATCATGCGAGCCATGGACTCGCACTCGCGCTACCTCGCACAACACCACGGCCTCACCGGGCCACAAGCGCTGGTTCTGCAGGAACTGCGTCGGCTCGGCGATGTGCCCGCAGGCCAACTGGCGCAGCAGGCCAGCCTCAGTCAGGCGACGCTGACCGGCATTCTCGATCGGCTGACGACCAAGAAGCTGGTGGAGCGAAGGCGAGATCCGCTGGACAAACGACGGGTGCTGGTGCATCTGACCGCCGACGGCATCGTCCTGTTGCAGGTTCCGCCGCCGCCATTCAAGGAGTCGTTTCTGGAGCAGTTCAATTCGCTTCAAGACTGGGAGCGGGGATTGATCCTGTCCACTCTCCAGCGCGTGGCGGCGATGATGGAGAAGGCGGGGGATTTGCAGGTGAAGACGGAAACGATCGAGGTGGAGGAAGAAGGCTAGCTCGATGTGCGGGCTTTGTGGTGAGATCCGGTACAATGGGGTACGCGCCTCGAGCGCCGTGATCGGCGAGATGACGGAAGCGATGCGAGGGCGTGGTCCGGATGCCGGGGGCTCCTACCTTCGGGAGGGTGTGGGGTTCGGCCATCGCCGACTCAAGATCATCGATGTGAGCGAACGGGCGCGACAGCCGATGCTCGACAGCGAGCTGGGGCTGGCGATCGTCTACAATGGGGCCGTCTACAATTACCCGGACCTGCGAGCCCACCTCGAGGCAAAAGGTTACCAGTTCTTCTCTTCGGGCGATACCGAGGTCGTGCTCAAGGCCTACCACGCCTGGGGCCGGGAGTGTGTGAATCGGCTCAACGGCATGTTCGCGTTCGCCATCTGGGAAATCGAGACTGGCGGCGTATTCATGGCCCGGGACCGTCTCGGCATCAAACCGCTGTACTACTCGGAGATCGGCGACGGCTTCCTCTTCGCTTCATCGCTCCCCGCCCTGCTGCGCGCCGGCGGTATCGACACCGAGATCGATCCAGTGGCATTGCACCACTACATGACGTTCCACTCGGTGGTTCCGCCCCCTCGCACAATCCTGGCCGGAGTGAGGAAACTGCCTCCGGCCACGACGCTGACGGTCCAACCGGATGGAACGCACGATCTGCAGTCGTATTGGCAGCTCGGCTTCGGGCGCGACGCCGAGGAGGAGTCCTACTCATTCGAGGACTGGAGTCGATTGCTGATCGACCGCCTCGAGCAATCGGTGCAACGCCGCCTGT
Organism: Gemmatimonadales bacterium; assembly: GCA_050118275.1. Classification (GTDB taxonomy): domain Bacteria; phylum Gemmatimonadota; class Gemmatimonadetes; order Palauibacterales; family KS3-K002; genus JASFMO01. Next base: position 3,035 of record JASFLD010000045.1, on the reverse strand, counting down.
TGGCCGACGTGCCCGTGGGTGTGTTGTTGTCCGGCGGTCTCGATTCGAGCCTGGTCGTCGGGCTACTCGCGAATGCCGGACAGAGCGGCCTCAATACCTTCTCCATCGGCTTCGAGAGCATCGATGACGAGGAAGGCAATGAGTTCCGCTATTCCGACGTCGTCGCCGAGAGGTTCGCGACCCGCCACCACAAGATCCAGGTGGACTCGTCACGCGTGCTCCCGTCGCTAGACCGTTGCGTGCAGGCGATGAGCGAACCGATGGTCAGCCACGATTGCATCGGGTTCTATCTGTTGAGCGAGGAGGTGTCGCGGCACGTGAAGGTCGTGCAGAGCGGTCAGGGCGCCGACGAAGTACTGGCGGGATACTACTGGTACCCACCCCTGATGGACTCCCAGAATCCAGTGACAGATTACGCGAGGGTCTTCTTCGACCGCGACCACGAGGAGTTCGTGCGGGCGGTGCATCCACGGTTCGCGAACGGCGACGCCAGTCGCGCGTTTGTGACGCGGCACTTCGAAACGGCGCCGGCGACTCGCCCAGTGGACAAAGCACTGCATCTGGATACCACCGTCATGCTGGTGGACGATCCGGTCAAGCGTGTCGACAACATGACCATGGCCTGGGGTCTCGAGGCTCGCGTTCCCTTCCTCGATCACGAACTGGTCGAACTGGCGGCAAGAATACCACCAGAGCTGAAGGTACAGAATGGCGGCAAGTACATTCTGAAGGAAGCCGCGCGCTCGATCATCCCCGCCAAGGTAATCGACCGGCCGAAGGGATATTTTCCCGTCCCCGCTCTGAGATATCTCCGCGGTGAGTACCTCGAGCACGTGCGCGGAATAGTCGACTCGGCTGCGGCACGGCAGCGGGAACTGTTCAGGCGGGACTATCTAGACATGCTATTGACCGATCCCGAGTCGCACCTGACACCCCTCAAGGGGTCGAAGCTCTGGCAGGTCGCGCTGCTCGAGTACTGGTTGCAGACGCACAACATTTGATTCTGAGGTGGTTTCAGATGTCGCACAAGCGGAAGCTCAGGCACCGGTTGGAGCGTAGCGGTAGTCCGTCGCTGCGCAATTGGGAGAAGCCAGCGGGCCCCGCAGCCGAGGCCATGAAGTCGAACGTGGCCCTCGACATGGGCTGGGGTCGATTGATCTTCGGCCATACCTTCGACTCCAGCGAAGATCTCGCTGAGACTCTGCGAGGCGAGCGAGATGGGCAACGCGACATCGCACTTTACCTGCGTGATCCACACGTCGTTCTATCTCTGGCACCCGCCGAACTGTTCCTCGACCCATCGCATACGTATCGCCTCTGGTCGCACGTCTACCACCCCGCGCCCCCGCGCGAGACGGGTTTCGTGACACGGCGACTGAAGACGATCGCTGACGCGCAAGCCGTGAACCGGATCTACGCCGCTCGCCACATGGTGACCTGCGATCCACAGTTTATGGTCGACGAATACGCCACGCGCCTCCGAACCTACCTGGTCGCGGAATCGAGTGACGGAACGATCGTCGGGACGGTCACGGGCGTTGACCACGTGGAGGCATTCGACGATCCGGAGAACGGCAGCAGTCTCTGGTGTTTGGCGGTGGACCCACAGGCCGCTCTGCCAGGGGTGGGACAGTCCCTCGTCAGGCACCTGGTAGAGCACTATTTCGCACGTGGTCGCGATTACGTTGACCTCTCGGTCCTCCACAACAACCGCCAGGCGATCAAGCTGTACGAGAAACTGGGGTTCCAGCGTGTCCCTGTCTTCTGTGTCAAGCACAAGAACCCGATCAATGAAAATCTCTTCATCGCACGGCAACCGGATGCCGAGCTGAATCCCTACGCGCGAATCATCATCGATGAGGCGCGCCGGAGAGGAATCAAAGTCGACGTCCTGGACGAAGAGTTCGCCTACTTCCGACTGAGTCTTGGTGGTAGCTCGGTCGTTTGCCGCGAATCGCTGACCGAGCTGACAACGGCCATCGCCTTTAGTCGCTGCGACGACAAGCGTCTGACGCACCGGGTGCTGGGAAGGGCCAATTTGCGGGTGCCGAAGCAGGTTTTGGCGGGCAACCCGGCCGACGACCTCGACTTCCTGGAACGTCACGAGCGGGTCGTGGTGAAGCCGGCGCGCGGCGAGCAAGGGGCGGGCGTGAGCGTGGATATCCGATCTCCGGAGGAACTGGAGGACGCGGTTCGTGCGGCGCGCGAGGAGTGCGAGGACGTGATCATCGAGCAGTTCGTTTCGGGCGCAGATCTGCGGGTCATCGTCATCGACAACGAGGTCGTCGCCGCCGCCGTCCGCAAGCCGCCGATCATCGAGGGAAACGGTGAGCACCCGATCGGCGAGTTGATCGAGAAGTACAACCGTCGGCGCATGGCGGCGACGGGGGGCGAAAGCCGCGTACCGCTCGACGAAGAGACGGAACGCTGTGTGCGCATAGCCGGCTACAAAATGGACTCGATCCTGCCACCCGGCACGACGCTGACCGTGCGGAAGACGGCCAACTTGCACACCGGTGGGACTATCCACGATGTGACGGAGGAAATACATCCCGCGCTGGCGTCGGCCTCCGTCGCCGCGGCTCGCGCGATCGACATCCCGGTCGTGGGGCTCGACCTGGCCGTGCCCGACCTGCAGGCCCCCCACTACCACGTGATCGAGGCCAACGAGCGGCCTGGCCTGGCCAACCACGAGCCACAGCCGACGGCTGAGCGGTTCATCGATCTGCTCTTTCCACAAACGGCCGCTGAGGCCCGCTGAATGGCCCGTGCCGCGGAGGGCGATCCGGGTGCCGATCCCGGCCGTCACATCGGCTGCTCGGGAAAACCCTCGATGGGACCCAGTTCCATGCGGTCGCGTTGGAAGGTCGGCTCGCTCTGCAGGTAGACGGCGATCAGCTCCGCCACATGCCGCAGACCGCCGACGTGCGTCCGCTCGTAGCCGTGCGAGCCATCGACCCCGAAACAGACGAGCGCGGTACGGATGTCGTTACCAGCTTCGACCGCCGTCGCCGCGTCGCTCCGATAGTAGCGAA
>JASFLD010000044.1:0-14001 GCA_050118275.1 Gemmatimonadales bacterium | reverse complement strand
CGGAGCCGACGATGAGGGATATCGGTTCGAGGGGGCTCTCGCGGAGCGGGTCCTGCGTCGCGTGCTCGCCTACCAGCACATCGATGGCGCCTCGGAAGAGGAGCTCCTGGCCGCCACGGCGCTCATCCGCGAAGCCGGTTCGGCCCGGCAACTGATCAGCGACCTGACAGCCAAACGGACACAACTCCGCCGTCTCGACCGCACGCGAACGTTGGCTTTGGAGATCGCGATCAACGAGACCGCCGAACTGCAGCAACTGGTCATCGAGGGTAGCGAAATCGAAGCGGACTGGCGTTCGGCCGAAGAGCTGGCCACGATCGTCGACGACGAGCTCGAGTAGCCGGCCCGAACGCCGATCTCACGCAGCCCGCCTGGCTACAGAGTCTGCAGGAACTCGGCGATGTTGCAGAAGCCGCGTATCTCGAAGCGCCCCCAGCCCGCTTCCGCCATCCTCGTCAGCTCTCCGGCAGCGTGAAGCTCGCCGACCCTCGAGCCGAAGCGAGAGGCGACCCGGCGCTCCTCCAGCGCCCGGGCCACCGATGCCGCCAGCAACAGCTCGCGGTTCAGCGGCGCGTAGCTGCCCAACGGCGGGTCGACGATGAACATGGGTAGGCCCAAGCCCAACGCCCAGTTCGTTCTCTCGTGCGAGGGTGCGACGAAGTAGTCGAAACGCTCGAACAGCCTGGCGGTGAACGCGTCCAGTCCTCGACGGTTCTCGTAGAGGCACAGCAGCACTTCAGACTCCGCGCCCCGCAGCTCGGCGATTGAGCGGACCGACGCGAAATCACGGCCGCTTTTCTCCAGCCGCGCCCGGAGCCGGGCTGCGAACCGACCGTTGCCGCGCGCGAAGACCAATGCACGTCCACCAGCGCAGGCAGCGGACAGCACGGCAGACACCAGACGCTTCACATGCTCGCGCGGCTCGGCACCGGATGTGAAGAAAGCCCCGCAAAGCGGGTCGCCGCCTGCCAGTCGCGCCAGCCTCCCCTCGAACGCCCCTTCTGCCGCTTCGACCAGCGCCGACTCGATGCACAGCCCCGACACGAAGAGGTTCCGCTCCGGTATCCCGGCGGCGATGAACCTATCGGCCGTGCTTGACAGGGGGACGAGCACGCGGTGTCGGCCGTGTACCCACGACTCCACCGGCGCCGTGACTTCGCCGTGCTGATATATCAGGCCGCGCGTTCCTTCCAGAATCGCGACGAGGACCGGGTGAGCGGTGACCAATGGGTCAGGACGATCCGAGTATGTCCGTCGCAGGGGACGTCCCATCAGGCGCTGCAAGGGGCCGTGGCGATCATAGTCGTTTCGCTGTCGGAGTCTGTTGTAGAGGGAAGAATACGGACCGCCGCCGCCAACCGATCGGTAGATGAGGCGCGCGCCAACCCAGAGGCCGCGCGCCAGACCCGTAGTCCCGGCGAATACGTCGGTCACATCGCCCACGCGCTCGGATGGGAGGCACCCGATGATCCCGTCCAGATAGAAAGGGTGACCGCGGCCGATGTTGGTGTACAGGAAGTTGATCTGCCCCGATCGGCCATCGCCCGGCCGGCGACGTGTGGTTTGGTCCCCGGTAACTCCCATACGCTAACTGTCAACCCGCGTGGCAAGCGAATTCATGGATCGACCCTGGCCCTTCGGCTCGACTCGGCCAGCGACGACTAGCCCAGGAGCTTTTTGACCAGCGAGCGAACGGCGCCTTCATAACGCTTGACGACCAGCACCGAGGCGGGCGAGTGTCGCGCGACCTTCTCGGGAATCTCGCCCAAGAGCATCTTGCGGAAGAGTGGCTCTTTCGCCGCGCCGATCAGCACGAGATCGAATTCGCGGCTGGCGAGAGCCAGACCGCCCGCCACAGAGTTCGCCTCGATCAACCGCCTCTCCACCGCCAGCGACGCATCGACGTGGACCAGCGTCTTCTCCACCCAGCGCTCCGCCTCGGCGCGCTCGGCAGGCGACGCGCCGGGCGGCACGACGTAACCCGCCGTCACCTCCATCCCGAATGCTTTGCCCAGCACGTTCAGCAAGTCCGCCGCCAGCCGGGCATGCGGACCTCCCGCTGTCGGGAACAGGCACCGCCGGAAGCCGTCTTCGCCGGCGATCTTCAGCACGAGCAAGTCGCACGGCGCATGTCGAATGACCTGATCGGTGACCTCGCCGAAGATGCGATCGCTCGTGTCGGTGTAGCCCTTCCAACCCATCATCAATACATCCGCCCGGTGGCGATCGGCGGCCTCCAGGATCCCTTGGTGCGCGTGGTGTGCGATCACCAGGTCCGTCTCGATCCTGATGCGATGGCGGGCAGCGTATTGCTCGGCTTGTCGCAGGAGGGGCTCTCGGTGATGAGTCAACCGTATGCCTTCGTGGATCGGCAACTGGCGCGGCACCTCGAGCACCGTGATGGCGACCAGCCGCCGTCCTCGGGCGCGCGCGATGGGCCAGGCGAAGTCGAGTAGCGTGTCGATGTTGTCCGGGTTGTGGAGCGTTACCACGACCGAATAGTCGGGACGTTCCTCCAGTGGCCGCTGGCTCGGGATCAGTACCTGCGGTTCGACCCCCGCCGCCAACTTCTCGAAGTAGGCAAAATAGATCAGCAGTCCCAAGATGATCCAACCCGCCGTCACGTACCACGCAATGGGTTGGAATTTGAACTGATAGAGCGCCAGAAAGACGTTGAGCGACATGCCGAGAATCGGCGTCAGCGGGTAGAAGGGTACCCGGTAACCGCGGTCCAACTCCGGCATTTTGCGCCGCAGCGCGATGACAGCGAGGTTCACCAGCGCGAAGGTCAGTAGGAAGATGAGACTCGCCGCCGAACCGACCGCCTCGATGGGGAGAGTCAGCGCCATCGCCAGCAGGATGACACCCGTCACGATGATCGCCGCCACCGGGGTGCGTCGCTCCGGGTGGATCTTCGACATCTCCCGCGGCAGCCAGTTGTCGCGCGCCATCGAGAACGCTACCCGCGAGCTGGCGAGTACCGTCGCATTGAGCGCCGACATCGTCGATAGCAGGCCGCCGATGACTATGACCATCACGCCGAACGCCGGCATGAAGTCTTCCGCCGCCCGCACGATCGCCGTTTCCTTGTATCTGCCCAGGAATTGCCAGGATGGAGTATCACCGGCGTTGACCGCGCCCAGCGAGACGACCAGGATCAGCAAGTACATCGTGACCGTTACGACCAGCGCGATGAACGTGGCGCGCGGGATGTTCTTCTCCGGCTCCTTGATCTCCTCCGCCACGGTCGCGATGAGGTCGTAACCCTCGAACGCGATGAAGGTCAGGCCCATCGCCACCAGGACCCCGCCGGCGCCGAGCGGGAAGAACGGCGTGAAGCTGTCCATCGCCTGATCCGGCGCGGCGAAGATCTGCTTCACCCCGAATACGATGAAGATCCCCAGCACACCTAGTTTCGCCAGCGTCAGAGCGTTCTCCGTCCGACCGGTCACCTCGGCGCCGCGAATGTTGAGCCGGATGAACAGCAGACCGATCAAGAATGTGACGATGAGGATCGGGATCCTCTGGCCAACGAGCCCGAAAACGCTGACCGTGATACTCGGCGTGTACTTGTGGAAGAACTCCCAGAAGTAGCCGGCGAAACCCAGCGCGTAGAGGCTGCACGCCACAGTGTACGCGAACCACAACATCCAGCCCGCCGTGAATCCCAATGCGCCCGGGAACGCCATCCGTACGAACGAGTAACCGCCGCCCGCCCGCGGAATGGCCGAGGCGAGCTCCGCATAGGCGAACGCCGTCAGCAGCGTGACGACTCCGTTGAGGGCGAAGGCCAGCAGCGAGGCCGGACCCGACTCGCCCGCCGCGATCCCCGTCAGCACGAATATGCCGGCCCCGATCATGGCGCCGACGCCGATCATCGTGGCGTCGAACAGGCCAAGGTCACGCGCGAAAGTCGTCTTCGATGCGTCGTTCATGCCGGATCCGATTGTCGAGAGTGGCTGGCGGTGTGCCGGCTCACAACGTCGTGACTCGTCCCGGCAGATGCAAGGGAGACGTTCGAACACCGCGACCGCCTCGGCAGGTGCCAGTCACCACGCCCGTCAGGCAGATTGCACGCCTTGGGGCATCTTGCGGAACGGCGCCGAACGGCCGCGCGCCGAGCCCCAGTTCTCCATCCCTCTGTGCCACAAATAGTTAGGTCATACCCTCCATCGAAGCTCGTCAGGTTTGATCCTTGCACTGCCTTAGGTGCGGTGAAACGGCCCGCCCGCGCTGAACAGCGCGCAAAATGTCCCTCGGGAGGCCCGAGTCACATGTTGGATACCGGCTTCTGGATCAAGAGCTCGTCGATCTATGGTTCGTCCGGCTACACCGGCTACCGGATCGATCGCCGCAGGCAGATCGTGGGCCCGCAGGGCTACACGCGGCACTGGATCTATCGCGACCAGATCTACTCCGGCATTGAGGGCAACACCGGTTTCTTCGTCAAAGAGGGACGGATTTTCGGGCCGTCTTCCGAACTCCCCTGGCATCAGACCTTCAAGCAGCGGGCGCAGCGCAGCCGGGTGAAGCGGGCGCGAGCGCGATTCCAGAACATCACCTAGCGCCGCCGCAAGACCTCCACTCCCGTACGCTCGGACGCCGGATGGCTCCGAGTTCTCGATCACCGGCCGGACGCCGTGGGGCTCGACGCCGACCATCGAGGATAGTGCGCGAACGACTCCCTCGACTACCGCCCACGGAGCTCGACTTCGACCAACACTCCAACGTGGTCAGAGAGGTGGCCGTCTGGCGCGTCGATCACCGTTCGTGCGTCGCGCGCGATCCACTCGTGCGTCGCGCCCGGCCGGAACATCAAGTAGTCGTAGCGCTCGTCCGTCTTCGTTTCCTGATAGGCGAGCGCCGCGTACCGGTTCCGACTCGGCACCCAGGTGGCGGAGCGATCGACCGGGGTCGGGTTTGGTGGCAGCGGATCGCTGAAGCCGGCGTCCACCAGGGCCGCGTATTCCGGCGCCAGCGGGTTCTCGCGGCCGGGAGGCTCCGGATAGTTGATCGTGGGGGACGTGTTGATGTCACCCGCCATCAGCACGGGACCTCCCGCCGCCTCTTCTTCCAAAGCGTCCAGCAATGGCGCCAGCTGCCCCATGCGTATCCTCGTGTCCTTCGACTTCGTCCCGGCATACAGGTGAACCGCGAAGACGGTCAGGCGGCCGGCGGGCGTCTCGATATGAACGATCATCGCGCCCTTGCGGCCCAGACGCTCGTCGACCTTGGTGCCGTGACCGAGTTCGTGCGGAATGAAACGCCAGCCGGTGACAGGGAGACGTGAGAGCACCAGCAAGCCGCCGGTCGTGTCGGCGGGCACGAGCCCGAGGATGCGTCGGTCGGCGCTGGCCTCCGGCGCCGCGACAAACGGCGGGCATAGCTCGCGCAACAGGCGGCGCCGCGCGCCGGTATCGAACATCTCCTGCAGCACGATGAGGTCCGCGTCCAACGCCGCCAGCGCGGCCGGCAAGCGGCTCAAGCGTCGTCGCTTCTGCTGCGACGGGATCGTGACCGGGAGCGCCCACGCGTTGAAGGTGACGGCCCGAAACGAAAAAGAGTCAGCCATGGTGCCATACAGAAACCGCCGGTGCCCCTGACGTCAAGCGCTCGTATGTCGCCCCGTCGAGGCCGTCAATCCCGCCGCGCTTGGTACGGTGAAGATAATCGGCAAGTTAGCGGTGATCCGCTGAGCCCCCGCTCCATCAGCCGCCGGCCACGTCCCCCGACGCCGGGTCGACCGACCGAAGGATCCGCCGCCACGGCCGCGGCCGCCGTGCGTCGGCAGGGTCAGCGAGAAGCGGGGCGCGTCGGCTGTCCCGATAGACAGCAGTCCACCGGGCAGATGTCGTGGCTCGCGCCCAAGCGGCCCAGCGCGCGCCGTTCCGGGTTCGCCGCCATGCGCTCGACGATCAGCTCGCGGATCATCGACACGAAGGCCGGGGCCGCATCCACGGTGGCGGCGCGCACCATGTTCATCCCCAACTCCTCCGCCTTCTCCGCCGCCTCGACATCCAGATCGAACAGCACTTCCATGTGGTCCGAGATGAAGCCGATCGGCAGGATCACCAGATCCGTCACGCCCGACTCGGCCAGCCGTTCCATGTGATCGAGGATGTCAGGCTCCAGCCACGGCATCCGCGGCGGCCCGCTGCGACTCTGATAGACGAGCGCGTAGTCCTCCCAACCCACGCCCTCGGCCACCAGACGGGAGGCCTCCTCCAGCTGTGCCACGTAGTCGCTACCCTTCGCCATGCCCAGCGGCAGGCTGTGGGCGGTGAACGCTATCTGCGCCCCGGCGCGCCGCTCCTCCGGTATCCGCTCGAGCGCCGTCCGCAGGTTGTCGACGTTGGGCTCGATGAAACCGGGGTGATTGAAGTAGACCCGCAGCTTGTCGAACTCCGGAGCGCCCTCGACCGCCTCCTGCGCCCGGATGATGTCCTCCCGGTACTGGCGACAGCCGGAATAAGAGCTGAACGCCGAGGTCACGAAGACGACGGCGCGGCGGACTCCATCGTCACGCATCCGGCGCACCGTGTCGGTCACGAACGGGTGCCAGTTCCGGTTGCCGAAGTAGATCGGCAAGTCGGGACCCTTCGCTTTCAGCTCGGTCTGCAGCGCCGCGATCAGCGCACGGTTCTGCTCGTTGATCGGACTCACGCCGCCGAACCGCTCGTAGTGGGGCGCGACCTCCAGCAGCCGCTCCCGCGGGACGTTGCGGCCGCGCGTCACGTTCTCTAGGAAGGGCATGACGTCGTCCCTGCCCTCCGGTCCTCCGAACGACATGACCAGCACGGCGTCGTAATCCCGCGCCTCCTCCTCGTACTTCGGTGCGTCCTTCGTTTCCGCCCCACGAATGCTCAAGCCTGGACCTCGTTTCCTCGAGTTCATCGCCGCGTGATGCCGGCGAAGCTATGAGACGGGCGCGTCCTGGTCAATACATTGTCGTGGATTTTACATAGACCGCACGTCCGCGGCCGGCGTCCCGGTCACACGCGTCGATACCCGTCAACGCGATCGCTGTTCGCCGTCGGACAGGCTCGTGCCGATAGCGGACAGTGCCGTCGCCTCGATAACGGCAAGGCAGAGTCTCGGCCAGCACTTCCGGCGCAGCGTGCCCGGAGTCAGCCCGGCACCGCTCTTGCACCTTTCCCTAGCGTTTTAGCACCGAATTGCACGCCGCATGCGACGGGAGACCTGCAGCATGACACTCATCCAGGATATCCGCTACGCGTTACGCGTCTTGCGCAACCACCTGGGATTCACGGTCATCGCCATTCTGACGCTCGGCCTGGGGATCGGGGCGAACTCCGCGATCTTCAGCGTCATCCACTCGGTGTTGCTCAGGCCTTTGCCCTTCCCGCAGCCGGAGCGAATCGTCCAGGTGTGGGAGTCGCGTGCGGATCGCGGCTGGATTCGCGCGTCGATGAACCCGGCGAACTTCTGGGACTTTCGCGATCAGAACCAGACGCTGGAGGATCTTACGGCACGATTCGGTCGCAGTCTGGTCCTGACGGGACTGGGCTTTCCCGAGCGGATCGACGGTGCGCTGATCTCGGCCGGGTTCTTCCGGGTGCTGGGAGTCCAGCCCGTCCTGGGGCGCACATTCGCCCCGGGCGAGGACGAGCCGGGCGGTGATACGAAGGTCGCTCTCCTGGCGAACGATTTTTGGCGGAGACGATTCGGTGCGGACCCGGGTATCGTAGGGACGACGCTGACGCTGGATGGAGAAACTCACACCGTCGTGGGTGTACTACCACCCGGCGATCCGTGGCTGAGCAGTGCGGACGTGTTCGTGCCGTTCGTCCGCCAGCCGGATGCGGACCGGGTCGGCTTCTACCTGGCCGTGATCGGTCGGTTGAAGCCCGGCGTTACGCTGGAGATGGCGCGCTCCGACCTGGAGACCATAGCCCGGCGGTTGGAAGAGCAGTATCCGGAGGCCAACGCCGGAATCGGCGTCGACCTGGCGCCGGCCAGCGAGTGGGTGGCTGACGACAATTTGCGCCGCGCGCTCTGGATCCTGTTCGGCGCGGTTGGATTCCTCCTTCTGATCGCCTGCGTGAACCTGGCGAACATGCTGCTGGCGAAGGCGACGGGTCGGACCCGTGAGACGGCGGTGCGGGCGGCCCTCGGAGCCGACCGCCGGCGTATCACGCGCCAGGTGCTGACCGAGTCGTTGGTGCTGGGGTTGTTCGGCGGTGGCGTGGGACTGCTGTTCGCCTTCTGGGGAATCGACGCGGTCAAGGCATTCGATCCCGGAGGAATCCCGCGTCTCGATCAGATCGGGCTGAACCCCTGGGTACTCGCGTTCACGGTCACCATCGGAGTCGCGACCGGCGTTTTGTCGGGACTCATGCCGGCCATCCAGCTGCCCGCCACCGACCTGGCGATGGCGCTGCGCGAGGGGCACCGCGGGCTGGCCGGTGCCGGCAGCCAGAAGCGGGTGCGGAATGCGCTCGTTGCCGCCGAAGTCGCCCTCTCGCTGTTGCTCCTGGTCGGTGCCGGCCTGCTGATCCGCAGTTTCGGCGAGGTGATGGGCGTCGAACGCGGCTTTCAGAGCGACGGACGCCTGGTAGTCGCGGTGGCGATGCCCGGTTCCTACGACGAGCAGCGCCGCGGCGAAGTGCGCGATCGGTTCATCGAAAGGATCGGGGGTATCCCGGCGGTCCGGTCCGTCTCTGCTGTCAGCTCCCGGCCCCTCACGGGTGGCAGCGTGGGCATGGGGATTGCCGCCGCGGGCCAGCCCGAGGATCCGGACGCCGGAGTTCCCTGGGCCGAATGGCGGCTGGTCACCGCCGATCACTTCCGCACCATGGGAATCCCGTTGCTCAAGGGGCGGACCTTCGATGAACGCGACCAGATCGGCGAGCCGTGGCGCGCGATCATCAGCGAGCGGCTGGCGGAGATGCTCTGGCCCGGCGAGGACCCGATCGGACGAACGGCCATCCTGTGGAAGGGACAGGGGGACCTCGAGGCCGAGGTCATCGGCGTGGTCGGCAACATGCGAGAGATCAGGTTGGACTCGGATCCCACCCTGGTCGTCTACCTACCGTACTATGGGGCCGGCTGGTCACCGATGCATTTCGTCATCAACACGACGAGCGCTCCGGCGGCACTCGTGCCGACCCTGCGCTCGATGCTGGCGGAGATCGATCCCAACCTGCCGATCTCGGACGTACGGAGCATGGACGAGATCGTCTCCAACTCGGTCGCCACGCGCCGCTTCAACATGGCGATGCTGACCATCTTCGCCGGCATCGCACTGCTGCTCGCGCTGGCTGGCATCTACGGCGTTCAGGCCTATTCGGTAACCCGGCGCACATCCGAGATCGGCATCCGCGTCGCCATGGGCGCCCGACCCACCCAGATCATCGCGGAGATCGTCGGGCAGGGCATGCGCCCCGCCGTTCTGGGGATCGTCGTCGGGGTGGCCGGCGCCTTCGTTCTATCGCGCCTGATGTCGAGTCTCCTCTACGGCATCGCGCCCAGCGACTTCCTCACCTACGCCAGCGTGGCGCTGATGCTCGCTGCGGCGGCGCTGTTGTCGTGCTATGTGCCGGCCCGACGTGCGCTGCGCATCGATCCCGTGAATGCACTACGCGACGAGTGAACTCGACCAGTCGTCGGCACCCACACAGACGGTCGATGGATCATTCGCACAGCCGGCGAGCGAATCGAGAACCGAGGGTGATCGGCACCTGAGCGCCACCTGATCGCTACCTGATTCGCATGATGCCGAAGTGATTCCCACGTGATCGAAGCCTACGGAAAGCGCATCACGACTTCGGCATCGGCCTCGGCCCCCTTGCGCACGACGACGGCCACGGGCTCGCCACCGATCAGCCACCAGTCCGACGGATCCAGGGTAGACGGCGTGGTGATGTGCAGATACAGGCCGCTCACGTCCACCGTATCCATCGCCGCGGCATCCTCCAGGTCGCCGACCTCGCCCAGGCGAAGCCCTCGACGCGCCACCGGATCCTCGTAAGCCAAAGCCACATCGAGCGGAAGCGATTCGCCGTTAGCGATGACCACGCGCCCACCTGTCAGCAGGATGTCGCTGGCAACGCGGCGGTTGAACGGTAGGTTCTCGTAAACATCCGGATCGGCCTCACGATACCGCTCGCTGGCGATCGCTTCGAGCGCCGTGAGCAGCAGCATGACGTTGACGCGGCGGAGTTCCTGCTTCTGGGGATCGTCGGGCAACGCCCCGCTCTCGATCAGCACCGTGCTGGTCCCCCATCGCTGAATCAAATCACCGAAGGCGCGCGGATTGAACGTGTCGTCGTACTTGGCGACCCGCCCTGGCTTCAACCTCTCCAGACCGGCCGCGAGCAGCGCCGCCAGTTGGCGCGCCCGATCGCGGACGGGACCGTAGGCGCGCGACGTGTCCGCCGCTGGCGCCAACAGGGCGATGGCGACCTGCTGGCCCTCCTCGCCCGCCGTCGTCCGCGCTCCCTGGTCGTGCAGGTTGAACCCGAAGGCCGGAGCCAGGCTGTCGCGCACCGCCTTGAGGGCGCGGGCCTCGGGCGTTGCGAGGCGTCGCGCATCGCGATTGATGTCGACGCCGGCGGCGTTGCGGCGTTGGAAGCGCTCGGCACCGTCCGGGTTGAGCATCGGGATCATGATCACGCTCAACCGTTCTTCGATCAGCGTCCGCAGCGGATCATCCCGTCCCTCGGCGAAGAAATGAATGATGTCGACCAGGGACATCGTCGCCGTGGACTCGTCGCCGTGCATCTGGGACCACAGGAGCACGCGGGTCGGCCCCGACCCGAAGGTCACGGCGCGGATCTCGCGGCCATGCAGGGATCGGCCGATCTCGGTAGTGCGCGGACCGCCGCGGTCGAGGTACGGTTCGAGGGCGGACCACAGCTCGTAGTGGCTGAATCGCCGCTCCGCGATGGCGGCGACGCGATAACGATCGGCGATGGCTGCGCCTGTGAGCTGACAGCAAGGACTTTGGGCGCCCACGCCGGATAAGGCGCCGCTTGCCAGGACGAGCCCGGCGACGGACGGGGACAGCGATCGAAGCTTCATGGTCGTGTCGGGTTGAGGGAATGGTGCGAGACGCTAACGATCGCAACACGCTGTCTAACGTAGGAGTGTCCGTCAAGCCCCGGATCGGCGGAGCGATTTCCGCGGATTGGGAACTGTGCTCCGAGATTCGGGGCCAAGAGTGTGAGCGGTGCGGTCAACCGCTATGATTTTTTGATGTGGCCGACAGGAGCCGGCGCGGTTCCCGCAGCCCTCGAATCCTCTTCTTTCTCTTCACGCTGGAAGGGCGCATCAAGCGGCGGCGGGCTTTGCATTTTCTCCGCGAGCTTCGGGCGCTGGCTCACATCATCGACCTGCACCAACTGACCACGGACCCCGACCGCGTCATCGGCTCCGCCGCCGACACTCGCTCGTCGCCGCGGCGCGAACTCGATCGTTGGAGAGCCTGACGACCGGGCTCTCCGGCAAGATCTGGCAGAAGATCGTCATTGTCGACCGGTCTGCCGCGGCGCAGGCCAGCGTTGCCGGTCGGCGCGACACGGACTGACGGAGGCGATCCGTGGCGCGAATCTACGAGCCGTTCAGCTCGATTTCGGCCCGTAACTCCTGCAGTCCTTCCTGCTCCATCAGTTCGGTCAACGGGATCTTCCACTCGCTGGTCGTGGCCGTCGCGTCGACAGTGCCGTTACTGGAAGCGACTTTCGGCGCGTGGAGGCGGACGGTGAAGTGCTTGCCCGCGAACATCGAGGCCAGAAAGGCTTTGCCGGCCGCATCCATCTCTTCCGTGCCGGGCGCGGTTGCCTCGCCGGCCTGGCTGTCGTCGACCAGCGTCTGGACGAAAATCATCCGGTCGCGACCGACACGCTCCAGCTTCATCTCGTGCTGCGACGCCAGTTCGTCGGCCTTCTCGGCCTGCTCCGGGTCCAGTGCCGTTCGCTTCTGTAGCTGTGTCATCGTTTCCGACAACGCCGTCACGTCATCGACCTCGAGTTCGATAACGAAGTGATGGAACTCTCCTTCCACGTACTCTCTCTGATCGACGCTGCGCAAATTGGGGACCTGTCCGGGATTCGCCTTCAGCCGTTCGTACTCTTCCATGTTTTCCGCCAGAGGATTGACGCCGTCGGTCTCGGCGGCCATCTCCAGCAGCCCCTGGGGCAGCGCGATATCGAGCCGCATGCGTCCCGAGCCGTCGCGGTTCACCCAAACTTCTTGGGTCAGCTCGAAACAACCGGCGCAGGCGATGCTGAGAATGAGCAGCGACAGGCCCCTGGTCACGTTCATGCCGACATCCTCCTCGCTGGCTCGCCAGGCAATTCGCCTGCGATCCTCACTTCTCGAACATAGGCGACCACTCGGACCATTCCGACCACGTGTCGCCGACCGCGTGTCTGGCTCGTGCGAAATACGTGTCGGTTGGAAGAAGGCAGCGAGTCGCCCCTTCGGCGAAAGTTCCCATCTCTTCCGTGATGTCGATCTCTACGCCGGGGCCACTGACCTCACCCGAGTCCCACACCACCGCCGTCTCGTCCGCCGCCGTTGCCACCTGAAGCTGCCAGGCGCTTTGCTCGTCCAGATCCTTCTTCCGAACCGTGTAGACCGCACAACCTATTGGCTCGGTGGCGATCACCACATTGTCGTACCAGCGCTTCAGCCCATCCACCGGCGCACCACCGTTCCAGTAACCCTCGAGTATCGCGACGTTGATCGTCGTCTCGGTGTAGGCGCCTCGCAGATTCAGGCCGTCCCGGTCCAGCACGACGTCCCCATTCAGCCAGTAGGTGATGCGGCCATCGCTCTGACCGGGCGAGTTGAGCTTGACGCGCATCTCCATCGCCACCCAGTCGCCTTTCCGCTCGGCGAACTTGAGTGCCAGCTCGCGCCTGTCGAGCCATCGCAGGTTGCCGTCGCCAAGGTGCAGCGTCCCAGCCGGTGCCTCGATACTGCTCATCGGACTCGAGATCGGCGTTCCGCCCGGTCGCCTCCCGCTGATCAGCAACTGCTCCTGCCAGGCGAACTGCAGTCCCGCGCCTGCATAGCGGCTGCTGATGCGCGCGAATTTCGGCGGAAACTGATCGGGCCACTTCTTCTGAAACCTGTGATAGAAGCGGAAGTAGATCTCCTCGAACCGCTCGTCTGCTCGCAGTCCACCGTCCGGGTGATCACCGAAGTGCCACCCGAGCCAGCCCGCGACTGACTGGCCGCGCTCGTAGTACTGTCTGAGCGACTGCTTACCACTCAGTGCCGCATCATGCTCGACATAGAGTGCGTTGTTCTCGTAGTCGCTCCACTTCGATCTGTCGGGCCGCTCGAAATCTTCGCAGACGATCGTGCTGGCCCGCAGGCAGACATCTTCGGGCGAGCGGATCTCGGCCCGCGACAACTCGGGCGGCTTGACGACGACTTCTTCCTCTTGCTCTTCCTGAGGCGCTGCGGCCGCGGCGCGAACTCCGGTTCCCAGCGATAATGCCAACAACAAACCCGCACCCGACAATGCCAGCCTGGCCAGCGGTCGGGACTTCTTGCCTGTCGATGCACCCATTTGCCCAACTCCGTCCCCAAGATTCTCACGGCCGACGTCTCCCGCAGCGCCGGCGAGGCG
Source organism: Gemmatimonadales bacterium (assembly GCA_050118275.1). GTDB lineage: Bacteria > Gemmatimonadota > Gemmatimonadetes > Palauibacterales > KS3-K002 > JASFMO01. Next base: position 398 of record JASFLD010000044.1, on the reverse strand, counting down.
TCGCTCCTCTTCCCTATTGCATCGGCGACCAGGACGGATGGTAGTCCGTCCCGTTACTGTCCGTGAGCTTGACCAGCCCCGGCACGTAGTAATTGAGTACGTAGATGTCCAGGTCACCTCCCCGGTCGGTGCTGAACGCGATCTTCGTACCGTCGGGCGACCAGGCCGGTGCCAGATCGATACCGAAGTCGTTGGTCACGTTTGTCAGGTCCTCGCCGCTCGGCGTCATCGTGTAGATCTCGCTGTTCCCGTCTCGATCCGTCGAGAACGCAATGAGGTCACCGCCGGGCGACCAATCCGGCGCCCGATCGTTGGCCAGATCGTTCGTGACGTTGATCTTGTTGCCCCCATCGGCGTCCATCAGGTAGATCTCCCAGTTGCCGTCCCGTTCGGTGGCG
>JASFLD010000043.1:0-14035 GCA_050118275.1 Gemmatimonadales bacterium | reverse complement strand
AGCACCCGGGGGTGGCGATGGTGTTGGCCCAGAAGGACGTGAATCTGGGCGGACCGATGAAGGTCTTGAGCGAGAGCTTCTTCCCCGAGGAGTTCCCGGGCATCTATCAGCGCCCGGCCGAGGCGAGGGCCATCTTCGAGGAGCGCGGCTGGAGCGCGGTCGCTGCCCTACAGCTTCGCAACCCGATGCACAACTCGCACGCCTACTTGGCGAAGGTCGCGATCGAGGTCACCGACGGCGTCTACATACACCAGCTACTCGGCGAATTGAAGCCGGGCGATATCCCGGCCGACGTGAGGGTTCGTTGCATCGACGCGTTGGTTCAGAACTATTTCCGACCCGAGCGTGTCGTGCAGGGTGGATACCCGCTCGACATGCGCTACGCGGGTCCGCGAGAAGCATTACTTCATGCGGTGTTCCGGCAGAACTACGGCTGCAGCCATCTGATCGTCGGACGCGATCACGCTGGCGTAGGTGATTATTACGGTCCCTTCGACGCACAAGAGATCTTCGATGAGGTTCCGAAGGGCGCGTTGGAGACACAGCCGCTCAAGATGGATTGGACGTTCTACGACTACAAGCTCGGCGAAATGGCTTCGATGAAAACGTCGCCGCACGAAGAAAAAGCCGTGCTGGATGAAGATGGCAACTATGTGTCGGGCGCGCGGCTCCTGCTTTCAGGGACGATGCTGCGCAAGATGCTCTCCGAAGGGAAGCCGGTTCCCAAGGAATTCAGCAAGCCCGAGGTCGTCGCGATCCTGCGGGAGTACTACGCGGGTCTCGAGGACAAGGTCGAGGTGAAGTTACACCAGGCGGCGACGGGAGAGGTGAAGAAGTAAGTCAGCCATGGATCTCATCACCATCACGCGGCGCGAGAATCTGGAGTTCAACGTCCATGTGCGCGGGCAGGACGTTGTCAGCGACATGTCCGTGGATGATGGCGGCAGCGGCAAAGGTTTGTCGCCGGCCGAGTTGTTCGCCGGTTCTCTCGGCGCGTGCATAGCGATGATGGTGCAGGGTTATTGCGACCGGCACGGATATACCGACGGCGACGTTGCCGTCAACATGACGATCGAACTGGCCGATGGCCCCAAGCGGATCGGCGGCGTCGTCATCGATGTCGAGCTCCCGAATGGCGTGCCGGAAGACCGCTGGGAGGTCATCAGGCGCATCGCCGAGCGGTGCACAATCCAAGCGACGTTGGAACATCCACCGCGTGTGGATGTCGATTTCATGTAGCGCAACGCGGGCGTCCAGCAAACGACGACCGACGAACGGAGGGCGACGATGGAGAAGAAGGAATTTGGTGGAAAGCTGATCGAGATCGACGAAGACGGATTCATTCAGGATCCGGAATCGTGGGATCAGGGCGTAGCTACGGATCTCGCGAAGACTGAGGGCGTCGACGATATGACGGACGACCACTGGAAAATCGTCAACTACCTGCGTGAATACTACCTCGAGTACAACATGGCGCCGATGATCCGCAAGCTCTGCAAGGAGACGGGCTTCAAGTTGAAAGAGATCTATGACCTGTTCCCCAGCGGACCGGCGAAGGGCGCCTGTAAAGTCGCGGGCCTGCCGAAGCCGACAGGCTGCGTGTGATTTCGGCCGTGCAGGAGGTTGAGCGGTGACGCTGCGGCAACTGTTGCGCGAAAAACGGGACGTGATCGCCCGGAGCTGGCTCGAGGGCATATTGGCTACTTATCCCGGTAATTCCGCGGTCATCTTCGCACGCGAGAAGGACCGATTCGCCAACCCCGTGGGCCATACTATGCGCGTGAGCAGTGAAGGGATTCTCGACGCCGTGCTCGATGGTGCGGACCTCGAAGAGGTCCAGAAGCATCTCCGCGAGATCATCAAGATCAGAGCGATCCAGCAGTTCGCTCCCTCACAAGCCGTTGGGTTCGTCCTCCAATTGAAGGAAGTGGTTCGAACCGGGCTGGGGGGGGCGGCTGCGGATCCAGAATTTTCCGAAGAGCTCGCAGCACTCGATGCGCAAGTCGACCGCATCGCCTTGGTCGCCTTCGATACGTATGTCGAGTGCCGCGAGCAGGTGTACGAGCTCCGCATCAACGAGGTGAAGCGACAGGTCTCGTGGATCATGGGGAAGGTCAACAAGCGAGAGCGCCATCCCGAACTGGTGCAGATATCTCGAAAGCGGAGCAGCGACGGAGGAAACCCGGGGCGCGAGGATTTCCGATGAACCTACTGCTCGCCTTTGTGGCGGTGCTTGCCCTCTTTCTGGTGGGGCTCCTCGGCGCAATCTTTGGATTGGGTTGGCTATTCGGCGTCGTGCTTCCCTACACCGCCCTGGCGCTCTTCGTCGGTGGGTTGATCTACCGCGTCTTGAGCTGGGCGAACGTGCCGGTTCCGTTCCGGATTCCGACGACCAGCGGACAACAGAAGTCCCTCAGCTGGATTCGACAACAGAAGTTGGAGAACCCACACAATACATCTCAAACGCTTGGGAGGATGGCCCTCGAGATTCTATTCTTCCGCTCGCTGCTGAGGAACACGAAGACCGAACTGGTCGACGGACAACGGCTGGTTTATGCGACAGCCCTTGGACTGTGGATCGCGGCGCTGGCCATGCACTGGTCGTTGCTGGCCATACTCACCAGACATCTTCGACTGTTCACCAATCCCGTTCCTTTCTTCGTTACGGCTGTGGAACGGGTAGATGGCTTCATGGAGGTCGGCCTGCCACCGATCTTCATCAGCACAGTGATCTTCATCGCGGCCTTGGCCTTCCTGCTGTACCGACGGCTGGCGATCGGCCAGGTACGGTACATTTCGCTGGTCAGCGACTACTTTCCGCTGTTCCTACTGTTGGGAATCGGTATCAGCGGATTCTGGCTGCGCCACCTGGCCAAGACCGACATCGCCAGCGTCAAGCAGATGACGCTCGGGCTGGTGCGCCTCTCACCGGTGGTGCCGGACTCGATCAGTCCACTGTTCTATGGCCACCTTTTGTTGGTCGCTGTCCTGCTGGCCTACCTGCCGTTCAGCAAGTTGACACACATGGCCGGCGTGTTCCTGAGCCCGACACGGAACATGGCGAATAACAACCGCGCAGTGAGACACATCAACCCCTGGGACTACCCCGTCAAGGTTCACACGTACGAGGAGTACGAGGACGAGCTGAGGGACAAGATGATAGGGGCCGGGATTCCGGTGGAGCGGCAATGAAGACCCCAAAGCCCGATGAGATAGAGTACTATAAGCGGGAAGACCTTCTGGACCTGGACTGGTCTCCCCCCAAGACACCCTGGATGGATACGCCGGTCCACTTCAGGCCGGGGACATTCATCTACCCCGGAAAGGCCAAGAACCTGAAGGTTCTCGACCTGCCGAATCCGCGAGATTGGGCGGTCACCGACGAGGACTGGAAGCTCCCGGACGACTGGAAGCGAACCGTACTCGAAGGGATGGCGGACCGCCTGCGCAAGTATCGCAGCTTCAAGGTCTTCATGGATATCTGCGTGCGCTGCGGAGCCTGCGCCGACAAATGCCACTTCTTCATCGGTAGCGGCGACCCTAAGAACATGCCGGTGCTGCGGGCCGAACTGCTACGGTCCGTGTACCGCAAGGACTTCACGGCGCTCGGCAAAGTCTTCGGCAAACTAGCCGGTGGCCGAGAACTGACGATCGACGTGATAAAGGAGTGGTTCTACTACTTCTACCAGTGCACCGAGTGCCGGCGCTGCTCGGTGTTCTGCCCCTACGGTATCGACACGGCCGAGATCACGATGATCGGCCGGGAGCTCTTGGGACTGCTGGGCCTGTACGTGAACTGGGTCATAGAGCCGGTGGCGAACTGCTACCGACTCGGTAATCACCTGGCAATCCAGCCTCACGGTCTCAAAGACACGCTGGAGTTCATGGCCGAAGACATCGAGGAGGCAACCGGCATACAGATCGATATTCCGATCAACAAGAAGGGCGCCGAGATCTTGTTCTTCACGCCGTCGGGTGACTTCGTCGCCGCCCCTGGCATATACACCTGCATGGCGTACATGCTGTTGTTCCACGAGTTGGGCATCGACTATACGTGGAGCACTTACGCATCGGATGGTGGGAACTTCGGGCTGTTCACCTCGCACGAGGCGATGAAGCGCCTGAACGCCAAGATCTACAGCGAAGCCAAGCGCCTCGGGGTCAAATGGATCCTCGGCGGTGAATGTGGGCACATGTGGCGAGTGATCAATCAGTACATGGATACAATGAACGGTCCCGCCGATTTCCTCGAGGTCCCGAAGTCGCCGCTCACTGGGACGGTATTCGAGAACGCCCGCTCGACCAAGGTGATTCACATAATGGAGTTCCTTGCGGACGCAATTCGCCACGGCAAACTGCGGCTCGATCCGTCACGGAACGACCACATACGCGTGACCTTCCACGATTCCTGCAACCCAGCCCGGGCTATGGGCATCTTGGAGGAGCCGCGGTACGTGATTCGCAACGTCTGCAATCACTTCTTCGAGATGCCGGAGAACACGATACGGGAACAGACGTTCTGCTGCGGCGGAGGTGCGGGACTCGGCACCGACGAGAACATGGAGATGCGACTGCGAGGCGGGCTCCCGAGAGGCAATGCGGTGCGCTACGTGCAGGAACGTCACGGCGTCAACCAGTTGGCCGCGATGTGTGCCATCGACCGGGCCACTCTGGTGACGGTCTGTGACTACTGGGCGCCCGGCGTGGAAGTCACCGGCATCAGCGAATTGGTGGCCAACGCCATGATCTTCGAGGGCGAGAAACGGCGCACGCACAACCTCCGCTTGGAGCCGATCCCGGGCATGGCAGAGAGCGACCAGGAGGAGAGCCAGCCGGTGGAGGTAGCCGCGAATGAGTGATCGATCGAAGATCCTGGCCGGTTTGGGGATCGTTCTCGTTCTGGCAGCGTTCCCCATGTGGCAAATGCTGTTCGCGGCAGGTGAGGCTGGCCGGCCCGAGCTGGAATTGCCAGAAGACGAGACGAGCTGCGTTGAGGAGACGGAGTACATGAGCGCGCACCACATGGAGCTTCTAAATCAGTGGCGCGACGCCGTGGTTCGCCGTGGCGAGACGGAGTATGTGTCCGCTGCGGGCGAAACCTACACGATGAGCCTCACCGGCACCTGTATGGATTGCCATGAGAATCGCGAGAGGTTCTGCACCCGCTGCCATGACTACGTCGATGTCGCTCCGCGCTGTTGGAGCTGCCACGTCGAGCCCGAAGGAAGCTGACCGATGAGCGAAGACCGACGCACGTTTCTAAAGGAGGTCGGTTGCGCGGCGGTGGGGCTCGGCTGCGGCCTCCCCGTAATGCGCGCCGCCTTCGCCGCCGTTCAGCAGGGTGAAGACGAAGGCGCGCAGCCGGCAAACCAGTGGGCCATGGTGATCGACATCGAGAAATGCCGTAACGAGGAGGTGCGAGCGGCTTGCAGCGAGGCTTGCCACCGTGAACACAACGTGCCCCGAATCCCGGACCCCGATGACGAGATCTCCTGGATCTGGGAGAAGGAGTATCAGCACGTGTTCCCAGATCAGGTCCACGAGCATAGCCCGACCTCGGTGAGGCAGACGCCGGTGCTCGTGATGTGCAACCACTGCACAAACCCACCCTGTGTCCGCGTCTGTCCGACCAAGGCCACCTGGAAGCGGGAGGAGGACGGGCTCGTGATGATGGACATGCACCGCTGCATCGGCTGCCGGTACTGCATGGCGGCGTGTCCGTATGGCTCGCGGAGCTTCAACTGGCGAGATCCGCGCGGGTACGTGAGGACCGATGAGGACGGGCAGCCGCTGTCGGACTATCCGACTCGCACCAAAGGGGTGGTGGAGAAGTGCAACTTCTGCGCCGAGCGACTGCGGGAAGGACGCGAGCCGGCCTGCGTCGAGGCGGCAAATTCGGTCGCAGGTGGAGAGGGGGCCTTGACCTTCGGGAACTTGGCGGATCCGGATTCCGAGGTCAGTAGGATACTCGCCACGACGAACACGATCAGTCGGAGGGTCAATCTTGGAACGGGGCCAAATGTCTTCTATGTCATTTAGCGACCTGCCGCGGGAAACCGGGAGACCCTAATGCTGCAGGATGCGTTTCGCGGAGGAAGACGATACTGGATCCTGCTAGGATTCTGGTTGGTGTTGATCGCCATCGGCGTAACGGCCTACGGCCGGCAGCTCAGCGAGGGTCTCTACATCACCGGGATGAAGCAGGACGTGACCTGGGGACTCTATATCTCGCAGTTCACTTTCCTGGTTGGGGTGGCAGCATCAGCCGTGATGGTGGTCCTGCCCTACTATCTTCACAACTACAAGCTCTTCGGCCGGTTGGTGATCCTGGGTGAGTTCTTGGCCGTGTCATCCGTGCTCATGTGCAGCCTGTTCATCGTGGTCGACATGGGACAGCCGGCGCGCGTCGCCAACATCATCCTGCACCCGTCACCCAACTCGGTGATGTTCTGGGACATGCTGGTGCTCACCGGTTACCTGCTGCTGAATCTCGTCATCGGCGTCACGACGTTCGATGCCGAGCGCAAAGGAGCGCCGCCCCGCAAGTGGGTGAAGTTCCTCATCTATCTCTCGATTCCGTGGGCGGTCAGCATTCACACGGTCACGGCGTTCCTCTACTCGGGTCTGGAGGCCCGGCCGTTCTGGATGACGGCCATTTTGGCACCTCGCTTTTTGGCCTCGGCGTTCGCGTCGGGCCCCAGCTTGTTGATCCTGCTGGCCCTCGCAGTGAGACGCTTCAGCCGTTTCGACCCCGGCTGGGAGGCGATTCAGAAGCTCGCCACGATCGTCGCTTACGCCATGGTGATCAACCTGTTCTTCGTTCTGGTCGAGTTGTTCACCGGACTTTACAGCGACATGCCGGAGCACATGCACGCCTTCAGGTACTTGTTCCTCGGCCTGGAGGGGCATACGGCTCTGGTCCCGTGGATGTGGATCAACGCGGTGCTGACGATCGTCGCCGTGGTGTTCCTGCTGATCCCCGGCGTACGCGGGCGGGAGAAGTACCTGGGCCCACTCTGTGCGGTGGTCATTCTAGCAATATGGATCGAAAAAGGACTCGCGATGGTGGTGACGGGGTTCATCCCTTCGCCGCTGGGACAGGTGACCGACTACGTGCCGACGGCTCCCGAGATCGCGATCACCGTCGGCGTTTACGCGCTCGGTTTACTCGTATTGACGGTTTTGTACAAGGTAGTGGTCAACGTCAGGGAGCGGTTGGAGGCGACCTGACCAGAGGGGCAACGAACCGCCATCATGCCCATCCGAAAGGAGTTGAAGATGGCAGACAAAGGCAACAACGGTACGCCGCTGCTCGACGAGCTCGAGAAAGGACCGTGGCCCAGTTTCGTCACGCAGATCAAGGAGACGGCCCAGAATAGCAAGGAGTGCGAGGCCCTCCTGGGGCTGTTGGAGCGGTCGTACGAGGAGAGGATCGGCCACTGGAAGCACGGCGGAATCGTGGGGGTCATGGGTTACGGCGGGGGTATAATCGGCCGCTACAATGACCTACCGGACGAGTTCCCCGAAATCGCCCACTTTCACACGCTGCGCGTCAACATGCCGAGTGGTTGGTTCTATACTTCCGACGCGCTGCGGACGATCTGCGACATCTGGGAGCGTCACGGATCCGGGATCACCAACATGCATGGGTCCACCGGCGACATCATCCTGCTGGGAACGTCGACCGACGAGCTCGAGCCCACCTTTGCGGAGCTTACCGCGGCCGGTTTCGATCTCGGCGGCTCCGGCTCCGATATGCGCACGCCGAGTGGCTGCGTCGGCCAGGCGCGCTGCGAGTGGGCCTGCTATGACACGCTGCACCTGGTCAACGATCTTACGCACCATTTTCAGGACGAGCTGCACCGCCCGGCGTTCCCGTACAAGTTCAAGGTGAAGTGCGCGGGCTGCCCGAACGACTGCGTTGCCGCCGTCGCTCGCGCCGACATGTCGATCATCGGTACTTGGCGCGATGAGATCAAGATCGATCAGGCTGAGGTGAAGGCCGCCGCTGACGCGGGACTCAACATTCAGAGGGATGTCGTCGGTAACTGTCCTACCAAGTGCATGGAGTGGGACGGGACGGAACTCAAGATCGACGACGAAAACTGTGTGAAGTGCATGCACTGCATCAACACGATGCCTAAAGCTCTGCGGCCCGGCGACGACCGTGGCGCCACCATTCTGCTCGGTGCCAAGGCGCCGATCGTCGAAGGCGCTTTGCTTTCGTCGGTCCTGATTCCTTTCATCAAGATCGAACCTCCTTACGATGAGATCAAAGACCTGATCGAGCGCATCTGGGACGTCTGGGGCGAACACGGCAAGAACCGGGAACGGGTCGGCGAATTCATGCAGCGCGTCGGATTGGGCAACTTCCTCGAGGCCATCGAGGTCGAGCCCATACCTGAGATGATCGCCCATCCCAGAGAGAATCCCTACATCTTCTATGAAGAGTATTTCGAGGAAGAAGAGGAGGTAGAAGAATAATGGCTGCCGAACGACTGACCGACATCGGTCCTCCCAGCTACGAGAAGTTTCTGCCGCCGATCATCAAGAAGAACTATGGGAAATGGCGGTACCACGAGATCCTCAAGCCCGGCGTGATGGTCCACGTGGCCGAGTCCGGCGACAAGCTTTACACGGTACGCGCTGCATCACCGCGACTTATGGGTATCACACGCATACGAGCCTTCGCCGATTTGGCTGACAAGTACTGCGACGGTTATCTGCGGTTCACGAGCCGCAACAACGTCGAGTTCCTGCTCACCGACAAATCCAAGGTCGAACTCCTGATCAAGGACCTCGAGAAGCTCGGCCATCCCATCGGTGGCATCGGCCACGCCATCTCGAATGTCGTCCATACCCAGGGATGGGTGCACTGCCACTCCGCCGCTACGGACGCATCCGGCGTCGTGAAGGCAGTAATGGACGATCTTTGCCACTACTTCACTGGGGAGGAAGTGCCCGGCAAGCTACGCATCGCATTGGCGTGCTGTCTCAATATGTGCGGCGCGGTTCACTGCTCGGACATCGCGATTCTCGGCGTCCACCGCCGGCCGCCGCGCGTCCAGCACGACACCCTCAACAAGCTGTGCGAGATCCCAAACGTGGTGGCTTCCTGTCCGACGGCGGCGATCCGGCCGGTCACCGTGAACGGCAGCCAATCCGTTGAGGTCGTCGAGGAACAGTGCATGTTCTGCGCCAACTGCTTCACGGTCTGCCCGTCGATGCCGATGGCCGACGCGCTCAACGACGGCGTGTCCATCTGGGTCGGAGGAAAGGTTTCCAATGCCCGCTCGGAACCTCGGTTCTCCAAGCTGGCGATCCCCTTCCTGCCCAACAACCCGCCGCGCTGGCCGGAGGTGGTCGAGGCGGTCCACAACATCGTGGAGATCTGGGTCAAGAACGCCCGCAAGTACGAGCGGATGGGCGAATTCATCGAGCGTATCGGTTGGCCGCGCTTCTTCAAGATGGCCGGCATCGAGTTCCAGAAGGAACACATCGATGACTTCAAGTACGCGGGCCTCACTTATAAGCGGTCCGCGCAACTCAGACATTCATAGGAGGCGCGCGATGGCTGTCACAAAGGAAGAAGTCGCGGACGCCATGTACGAGTTAGTCGCCGAGTACCAAGGCAAGAAGAAGTTCAAGGCCGGCGATCTGACGAAGGCGATGATCGAGAAGTTTGGCGAAGAGGAGGTCGACAAGAAGCTATGCAAGACCGCCATCCGCGACCTCATGGACTCTGGCCGGTGCATTTACACGTACTTCGGCGGTAGCTACATCGAGCTCCCCCCCAAAGAGGGGGGAGGCGGCGGTTGAGCCTAGCCAAGCTCGCGGTCGCGAAACCGAATTCAGGGATGGCGCGTTCCCTCTCCCCGGGATGAGGGGACGCGTCTGGAAGCGATCAACACGCGTTCTCATAACGCGCGGCACGGGGTGACCTATGGCTGTAAAGAAGGTAAAGAAGAAGGGTCTCGGGAGAGGGTTAGGAGCGAGGGGATTCTCCAGCGGCAGCTCGCGCGAGCAGTCGCCGTTGCGACCCAAGCACGTGGAGAAGAAGCCGCCGTGCCACGCTACCTGCCCCAGCGGCAATCGGATCCGCGAGTTCGTGACGCGGATCGCTCAGGCGGAGCGCCTGAAGAAGCCCATCGACCAGGCCTTCGAGGAAGCCTGGCACATCTACACCGACACGAGCCCCTTCCCTTGCGTTTGCGGGCGCGTCTGCCCGGCCCCCTGCGAGACCGAATGCAACCGCGTCGAGCTGGAGGGTGCGGTCAACATCAACAAGATCGAGCGAGCGATCGGCGACTACGGGCTCGAGCACAAGCTCCCGCTCAAGATGCTCAGCGACGATAAGAAGCCGCAGCGAGTCGCCATCGTCGGCGGCGGTCCCAGTGGACTCTCCTGCGCCTACCAGCTGGCTCGCCGTGGTTATGGCGTGACCGTGTTCGAGACGCAAGAAAAAGCCGGCGGAATGCTCCGATATGGTATACCGGGCTATCGACTTCCCGAGTCGGTACTCGACACCGAGATCCAAAACATCCTGGATCTCGGTGTCGAGCTGAAGTGCGGCGTGAAGGTCGGCAAGGACATGGATCTCGCCGAACTTCAGACTTCTTACGACGCGGTTTATGTCGCCCTGGGTGCTCAACAGGGAGTCCGCCTGGGCGTCGAGGGTGAGGACGCGCCCAACGTGTTCAGTGGCGTCGACTTCCTCAGTCGATTCCATCACGGGGAGAAGCTGGAGCTGGGGAAAGACGTCGTGGCCATCGTGGTCGGCGGCGGTGACACGGCCATCGATGCGGCACGCATCTGTAAGCGACTCGGGGCCAACGTCACGGTTCTCTACCGACGCACCCTGGCCGAGATGCCCGCCATCAAGGAAGAGGTGGAGGAGGCCATCAAGGAGGGAATCAACATCGAGTTCCTGGCGGCACCCGTCGGCTTCAAGAAGGAGGACGGCCGGGTGGTGGCCATGCGCGCGATCCGCATGGAACTGGGTGAACCCGACGAATCCGGCCGCCGACGCCCGGTTCCCATCGAGGGGTCGGAGTTCGAGATTCCTGCCAGCGCGGTCATCTCGGCCGTCAGCCAGGCGCCGGACTTTTCCGGGTTCGAATCGCTGATCAACGGCAAGGATTGGATTCGCGCCGATGAAGAGGGTGTCACCAAGCTGGAAGGCGTTTGGGCCGGCGGTGACGTGACCCAACTCGGTCTGGTTACCACGGCCATCGGCCACGGTCGCAAGGCGGCGGAATCGATCGACCGCGAGTTCACAGGGAAACCGGCCCAAGTCGACGATCGACCACTGATCCGAACCGACAAAATGCTCCTGGATCACTACGAGAAACAGGAACGCGGCGAGCCGACGGCCACCGATGTCGAGAAGCGGATGGATGCGGTGGACATAGAGGTCAACCTGGGATTCGATCAGGAGCAGGCAGTGGTGGAAGCACAACGCTGCATGAGCTGCGGTTACTGCTTCGATTGCGAGAAATGCTGGATGTATTGCCAGGATCAGGCAATTGACAAGCCGATGCAAAAGGGTCAGATCTACACTTTCAAACTGTCGAACTGCACCGGCTGCAAGAAGTGTGCGGAGATCTGTCCCTGCGGCTTCATTGAAATGGTGTGAGACGTGAATGTCCCCCGGATCTTGATCGCCGGGGTACGAGGCGGCAGCGGGAAGACTCTCATATCATTGGGGCTGCTGGCGGCCTGGCGAGTGCGAGGCCACCAGCCAGCCCCTTTCAAGAAGGGCCCTGACTACATCGATGCCGCCTGGTTGTCGCAGGCGGCGGGACGTCCCTGCCGGAACCTCGATCTTTTCCTCATGTCCCCGCGGGCTGCCCTCGATTCCTTCTGCGCCTCAGCTGCGGGGTTCGATGTCGCCGTGATCGAAGGCAACCGGGGCCTTTTCGATGGAGTGGACGCCCAGGGCAGCTACAGCACGGCGGAACTGGCCAAGCTTCTCCAGACGCCCGTCATTCTCGGTGTCGACTGCACGAAAGCCACGCGTACGATCGCGGCCATCGTGCTCGGCTGCCAGCGGCTCGACCCACAGGTTCCGCTGCGAGGGGTAATCCTCAATCGGGTAGCCGGCTCGCGCCACGAGGCCGTTCTGCGTGAAGCCGTTGAAGACATTAGCGGCCTACCCGTGCTGGGCGTGATACCGCGAGTTCAAGAGCTGGCTTTTCCCGAAAGGCACCTCGGCCTCGTGCCCCCCCAGGAGCACAGCCAGCTTGCCGAGGCCATAGAGCACGCCGGCCGTATCGCCGAGGAAAGCCTCGACCTGGAGGCCATCTGGGCACTTGCCCGGCGCGCTCCAGCGCTGGTGTCGGAAGCTCGGCACGAACGAGTTCCTTCAGCGGGAAAGCAGCAGGAGGTCGTGCGGATCGGCGTGTTTCGGGATGCGGCGTTTCAATTCTACTACCCCGAGAACCTCGAGGCGCTCGAGAGGCACGGCGCTCAGCTGATTGAAGTCTCGCCGATAATCGCCAACCATCTACCGAAGGTCGATGGGCTCTACATAGGTGGCGGCTTCCCCGAGACCTTGGCCCCGGCCTTGGCCGAGAACAGGCCGTTTCTCGACTCCTTGCGGCGTGCCGTGGAGCGTGGACTACCCGTATATGCCGAGTGTGGAGGCACCGTCTACCTGGGTCAGAAGCTTTTCTTCAAGGGCGCGGAATACTCGATGGCAGGGGCTCTACCCGCGGTCTTCGGGTTCCGGAACAAACCGCAAGGTCACGGATACACCGTGCTGAAGACAGTTCGCCACAACCCATTCTATGCGGTGGGCGAGACCTTGCGCGGTCACGAGTTTCACTACACCTATATTCAGTCCTCCACGGAAGATCTCGCCTTTGCTTTCCGGGTGGAGCGCGGATACGGTTGCGATGGTGAACGTGATGGCCTCTGCCATCGCAACGTATTGGCCTGTTACACCCACGTGCATGCCCTTGGAACCGACTGCTGGGCTCCGGCCCTGGTTCGGGCGGCAGCCAGGTTTAGCCGTTCCGGCGACACTTCCTAAGGGCAGGCGCGATCGTCACGGCGACTGTGGCGCTACCTTCCTCCTCCTCGGCCACTGGATCCGTCCTCCACTGAGTGGAGGAGATCATCTCAGTCTCCCCTCGAGTATGGCTTCTATCCGTATTATAGCGTGACCGCGTAGCCAGTAGGCGGGGGAGTAACGAGCCCCGATTCGCAGTTGACTTTGCTGAATCGTGACCCTACTATGCCATCGGTCCCGTGGTGGCCCCAGAGACTCCATAAAATCAATACAGAAGATGAGTCAATCGACTTATGGATTCTCTGCTTTCCACCGGTGACGTGGCCAAGCTCTGTGGCGTAACGCCCGACGCCGTCCTCAAGTGGATCAAGAAAGGCAAGATGCCCGCCACACGCACACCCGGCGGGCACTATCGCATCTCCAGAGAATGCTGCATCGCTCTCGGGTTCGGTGTCTCGAAACGCGAAGAGCGATCTCCAGCCGTCAGCCGAGGCGCTGAGCGGCGATCGCGACTGCGGTGCTGGGAGTACTTCGGACAGCCAGGCACCCCACCAGATACCTGCCCTGACTGCCTGGTTTTCCAAGCCCGTGTCGAGCACTGCTACAAGCTGGCAGAGCTGGGCGAGCAAGCCGGTCACAAATGCAAGTTCTGCCGCACCGCTTGCATCGACTGTCCGTTCTATCGGGCTTGCAACGGATTGGCGACCATAGTTCTGGTGATAACCTGCGACGAGGCTCTGACTCGCCGATTGAGGAAGCGTATCGACGCCAGGAGAGTATCCCTCCATTTCGCTCGTACAGGATACGAAAGCTCGACGCTGGTCGGCATGTTGCGACCGGCTGTGGTGATCCTGGATGGCGACCATCCGGAGACGAGTGAGGGCAAACTCGTGGATTCGATCCTGGAAGACGATCGGATTCCAGGTGTGAAGGTCCTCGTTGCTCAAGAACGGCGAGGGGATTCTGCTGTGGCCGGGACGGTCGCCGTGCCCACCATGGCTCCCTTCACTGCCGAGCGGCTGG
>JASFLD010000042.1:0-14058 GCA_050118275.1 Gemmatimonadales bacterium | reverse complement strand
AGCTGCGCATGTACCGGGCGACGCTGGCTGCCGAGGCCACGCCCAGCGCGAAAGACGGCAGAATGAGGTGGCGAAGTCGGTCGCCGAGCTTTGCCCAGGCCGTTAGGAGGTCGTAGTCGACGCTGGTCATGCCCGACGCTGGGAAGCGCAACGCAGCAGGCCACCAGTCGATTTGGTAGACCTTATAGGCGAAGATCAAGATGAGCATCAGTCCCAGCCAGAAACTCGGCATCGAGTAGACCGACAGTGCGCCCAGTGTGAGCAGGTGGTCCAGAGCGGAGTACTGACGGACCGCCTGCACGATTCCGATCGCGATGCCGATAAGGAAGATGAGGAGCAGAGCGACCCCGCTCAGAATCAACGTGTTGGGGACCCGCTCTGCGAGTATCGCCGCCACGGGGCGATTCTGTGTCAGGCTGACGCCGAAGTCGCCCGTCAAGAAACTCTTCATCCAGCGCAGGTACTGTATGTGGATCGGTTGGTCGAGACCCCAGTTGTGGCGCATCTGCTCGAGCACCTGGGGCGGAACGCTGGGGTGCAGGTACATCGCGGTAGGATCACCGGGTGCCGCGTGCATCAAGATGAACACGAGCGTGAGTATTCCGAGCAATAGCGGGATCGCCTGCAGCAAACGTCGAACGATGTACGCGGTCATGCTCGTGTCGTTGACCGGGACGGAAGGGCCCGCGCGCGTCCCGGCCGCGCGGGAGCCGCAGGGGACATCGATCCGCCTCTCGGGATTCCATGATGCCGGGGCTGACAGCCGTAATTCAATGTAATGTATGGTGTTACGGTCTCAGGTCGTCCGCATCCTCTCGCACCGAGCGAGACGGCCGACCCGCGCAGACGCTTGCTTCTTTCGCTGGGAGGCTCGCCACGCCTACCGACGTTCGTCCCCCGCAATCCACCACTCCTTCACGTTGATGAGATCGCCGCGGATGTCCATGCGCACATCGCGAACCCGTTCTCGCACTCCATTCGCTCGCACGTCGTAGTAGAGGAAGGTGTACGGTTGATCCTGCTGGATGATCCTCTGGTACTCGTACCAGAGCGGCAAGGTTCGAGTGCGCTCGAAGTCCTCGGTAACCGCGGAGAGGATCTCGTCGACGCGGGGGTTGCAGTACCCCGCCCACTGGTAGGGGCCCTCCAGGGCCGAGCAAGCGAAGAGCGGCCGGTCGTCCAGATTGAATTCGGTCTGCCAGCCGAGGACGAACGCATCGAAGCGGCGCTCGGGACTGGTGATGTCGGCCCCGAGACTTTGAGACTCCTGCACGCGGGGCCGGACGTCGACACCGACGTCTTTCAGATCGGCCTGTACGAGTGTCATGATGTCTTCGCGCGTGGGATTCGGATTGGTCCGCAGTTCGAACGATGCGGGCCGGCCATCCTTTTCTCGCACGCCGTCGCCGTTCCGGTCGATCCACCCGGCCGCGTCCAACAGTCGGCGGGCGCTGTCGGGATCGAAGGGTAGGGGCTCGAGGTTCGGATCGTACGCCCAATGGCTCGGAGGCACCGGCCCCTTTGCGACCTGACCGAGGCCGCGTTGAACGGTTTCGACGATCTCTTCACGGTTGATGGCGAGGGTCAGGGCTCGCCGGACCCGGCGGTCCTCGAACAGCGGGCGCCGCTCGTTCCAGTTGATGAAAGCGTAGTTGCGGTTGGCGTAGGAGATGATCCGCGCGCCCGGTAGCGCTTCGGCCTCGGCGACTTGGGACGGTGCAACGATGAGGTAGACGTCGACATCACCGGCCGCGAACTCGGCGAACCGGGTCGTGGGCTCTTCGATATGTCGGTATACCAACCGGTCGATGTAGGGCCGACCGCCGAGACCGGCTGGAAAGGTGGAGTTGGCCTCGAAGACCCAACGATCGCCGGCCCGGTGCTCCACGAAGCGGAACGGTCCGTTGCCCGTCGGCGATTCGCTGCCGAACGGATGTCGTTTCAGCTCGGCCGGCGGCACTTCGCCCAGCAGATGCTGTGGCATCGGGGCGATCGCTCGCCAGGCGTCCATGAAACCGGGGTGACGCTGGAGGAAGAACGTGACCGTCAGGGAGTCTTGCACCACGGCGCTGTCGTAACTGGCGAGGATAGAGGCGCGGGGAAAGCCCGTTGCCGGATCCTTGATCCGGTCGAAAGTGAACTTGACGTCGTACGCCGTCGTCGGCACGCCGTCGTGCCAGAGGACATCGTCTCGCAGAAAGAATGTGAGGCGTAGCTGACCGTCGACACTGGCTGTGTCCCAGCGTTCGGCGAGGTAGGGGATCGGTTGCAAGTTCTCGTCGTACCGAATCAGGGTGGTGAAGAGAACATGGTTTTGCAGCTCCTGCGAGATATCGTCCACGCTGACGAAACGATTCATCGAGCTCGCTTCCGTCAAGGAAGCGACGACCACCGTCCCGCCGTAGCGAAGCGAGTCTGTGTCGGCGCCGCCGGCCTGCTCGCCAGTATCGGCGCAACCGACCAGGCCGACCACGATCGCTGCGCCGCCGAGTATTCTCTGCGTCATCATCGCCACTGTTCACCCTTTCGTCACAATCGCCAGGTCCATGCCGGGTCCGCGAAGTGGCGGCTGAGTTCTGTCGTCCGAGCTGTCTCAGCCGGATTCAGCACGGACTCCTCGATTTGGATGCCGAACAGTCTTTCGAAGCCGCTGATCAGGCTGTCGACCAACTCGGACCAGGTGGGCAGATGCGTGAGCAACGCGTCGAGCGCCGCGATCTGGACGGGAAAATCCTCGCGCCGCTTGATCTTCAGCAACTCGACGGTGGGCGATTGATCACCGGTGAGCAGCAGCGAGCCGTGCTGCAAAATCACGCCTTTTTCGCGCAGCATGGCGCTGCCGACCAGCTTCCGGTGGCCCGCGACGATCGCGCCGCCGTCGAGTCCCTTGAAGCACGGCACGGTAGAGGGCCGAATACGCTGCCCGGGGTCGCTGACGATGTCGGTGTTCGCGCCGAGCAGACGGAGCCCGGCGAGCAGGGCTTTGTGGATCAGTTCGTAGGTCTTGCGCGGCCCGCCGAAGTCGCGATCGCCTACGACGACCGAGTAGGTGATCTCGTGGTGGTGGTAGACCGCTCGGCCCCCCGTCGGCCGTCGTACGAAATCGATGCCGCGACGCTCGGCCTCGGCTATGTCGTAGTAACCGCGCGCCGGTTGGTGACGGCCGAGCGAGATGCAGGGAGGCCACCAGCGGTAGAAGCGCAGCACGGGCGCTCCACCGGCGCGAACCGAATCGACCAACGCCATGTCGGTGGCCATGTTCCGCGCGCCCGTATTGGCCGGAGTCTCGAGGAGACGCCAGACATGCGCCGCGACGGGAGGTGGCCGAGGCACCGCCGGTTGGTGGCCGCCTGCTTTGACCGGTGACCTTTCGCCCATGCTCACGGTCGCTGGGAGGAAGTGTCGCGAAGGCTGTGTCGAGTGCCGGAGACCACGAGCAGGCGGAACGAGAACGCGTCCCGCGAGCGGCGACCCCAGGCGCGATCGTTCCTCGGCGATCGGTGTTCGATAGTCGTCAACCTTCTTCTGTGTACCGCACGTTCGGGTGGCGGCTCGCGCCGGCCTCGTCGAGTCGTCTGACGGGCGTCGTGTAAGGCGCGTTCTTGACGAACTCGGGATCTTCCGCTGCCTCTTCAGCGATCTGCAGCATGGCGTCGCAGAAGCGGTCGAGCTCCTCCTTCGTCTCGGTCTCGGTCGGCTCCACCATGATGGCCTCGGCCACGATCAGCGGGAAGTAGACGGTCGGTGCGTGCATCCCGAAATCGAGGAGTCGCTTGGCGACATCGAGCGTCCGGATGCCGTATTCCTTCAGGGCGACGCCCGAGAACACCGATTCGTGCATACCGCGTCCGTAAGGCAGACCGTAGGTCTTGTCCAGTCGGGCCGAGATGTACGCGTTGTTGAGGATGGCCGTTCGCGCGGTCGCTTCGATGCCTTTGGGTCCCAGCATGCGGATGTACGTGTAGGCGCGAACCAGGACGCCGAAATTGCCCCAGAACCCGTGCACCTTCCCGATGCTGGTCGGTCGATCCCAGTCGAGGGAATAATCGCCGTCCTCGGCTCGCTGGAGTATCGGGATCGGCAGATACGGGGCGAGGTGCTCCTTCACCGCGACCGGCCCGGCCCCAGGCCCCCCGCCGCCGTGGGGCGTCGAGAAGGTCTTGTGCAAATTGATGTGCACAATGTCGTAGCCCATGTCGCCCGGTCGCGTGATACCCATGGAGGCGTTGAGGTTGGCGCCGTCCATGTAGAGCAAACCACCGGAGTCATGCACGAGCTTCGCTATCTTCTCGATCTCGGACTCGAACTTGCCCAGTGTATTGGGGTTCGTGAGCATCACGCCGGCCACGTCCTCGTCCAGGGCCGCCTCGAGCGCCGCGGGGTCCATCCGGCCTTCGGCGTTCGACGCGAGCTGTATCGTCTCGTAGCCCGCCATCCTGACCGTCGCCGGGTTCGTGCCGTGCGCGCTGTCCGGGATGATGACCTTCTTGCGCGGGTTGCCGTTCGCCGTGTGATAAGCGCGGAACAGTAGAGCACCGACGAACTCGCCTTGCGCGCCCGCCGCCGGTTGCAAGGTGATCGCGTCCATCCCGGCGATTTCCTTGAGCATCTCGCCCAATTCCCACATCAAGCGTAGCGCGCCCTGCACCGCCGAGGTCGGCTGGAAGGGATGCAGGTCGGCCAGCCCCGGCAGTCGTGCGGTCAGCTCGTTCACCTTCGGGTTGTACTTCATGGTGCATGACCCGAGCGGGTAGAACGCCTTGTCGACGTGGTGGTTCTTCAAGGACATCGCCGTGAAGTGACGCACGACCTGGTGTTCGGGCACCTCGGGTAGGGCCGGCGGCTCGTTGCGCAACGCCGATTTTGGCAGCAGTTCTTCCAGCGGTCGAGTCGTCACGTCCGCCGCGGGCACGGCGGTACCTCGGCGGCCGGGCCTGGAGTGCTCGAAGATCAACGGGGTCGAACGCTGTAAAGGATTGTTTTCTTTCATCATCTTATCGCCTACATCGTCGTTTCGACGATCAGAATTCATGACTCTGTCCCGGCTCGAGAATCACGACCTTGGATCGGCTTCCGACGCGTCCCGCGAAGGCGTTCGGATCCTGTTCGATGACCTCGAACGTGTTGTAGTGCATCGGAATGACCGTCTTGGGCTCGATCATCTCCACGGCTCGCACGGCGTCTTCCGGGCCCATGGTGAAGTTGTCGCCGATGGGCAGGCACGCCACGTCCACCTTGCCCTTCAGCAACTGCATGTCGGCGATCAACGCCGTGTCACCGGCGTGGTAGACGGTCTTGCCATCGATGTTGATCAGGAACCCCCCGGGTACCGTGGTGAACTGGCCGGACTCGTCGCCCTCGACCGCACCGCCGTGCAAGGCGGGGGTCATCTTGATGTAGCCCACCGGGAAGTTGTAGCCTCCGCCGATGTGCAGCGGGTGTGCGTTCTCGATCCCTTTCTGCTGCTGGGCGAACACGACGATCTCGTTGGTCGAGATCACTTTGGCACCGGTGCGCCGGGCGATCTCGAAGCCGTCGCCGATATGGTCGCCGTGGCCATGAGTGAACAGGATGTAATCCACCTTCACGACATCGTCCGGGCCGATGTCGGCGAGCGGGTTCCCGCTGAGGAACGGGTCGATCAACAGGGCCGTGCCATCGTTCGTCTCGAGCATGAAGCACGAATGGCCGTGAAAGGTC
This sequence comes from Gemmatimonadales bacterium, assembly GCA_050118275.1. Lineage (GTDB taxonomy): Bacteria > Gemmatimonadota > Gemmatimonadetes > Palauibacterales > KS3-K002 > JASFMO01. Next base: position 8,358 of record JASFLD010000042.1, on the reverse strand, counting down.
AACTTCGACATCTCATGCCTCCTTGAGCACTTCCAGAAGTAGCTCGATATCATCCTTCGAGCGTTTCTCGGTAAAGGCGATCAAGAGCCCGTCCTCGACGTCCAGGTGCGGGAACCGCGACAGTGCCACGCCGGGCAGAAGTCCCCGCTCCGCTCCCCGCTCGATCACACCGCGCGCGGGCCCGGGCGTCTTCAGAGCGAACTCGCGAAAGAACGGTGCGTCCGGGAACAGAGGCTTGAGCTTAGTCTCCGCCAGGATGCGATCGTAGGTGTAATGCGCCAACTGGACCGACGCGTCCGCGACATTGCGCAAACCCACCTTGCCGACGGTGGATAGGTAGACCGTAGCGGCCAGGGCGCACAGCCCTTGGTTCGTGCAAATGTTGCTGGTCGCCTTCTCGCGCCGGATGTGCTGTTCCCGAGTCTGCAGCGTGAGGACGAAGCCGCGCCGACCATCGACGTCCTCGGTCATCCCGACGATCCGACCCGGCATGTTACGGATGTACTGCTGCCGCGCGGCGAACAGACCGAGCACGGGTCCACCGAAGCTGAGCGGGATGCCGAACGGCTGTCCCTCGGCGACCGCGATGTCAGCGCCGCATTCACCCGGACTCTTCAGGATGGCCAGCGAGACCGGGTCGACGACGGCGACGAGTAGCGCGCCGGCATCGTGCGCCACACCCGCCGCCGACTCCAGCTCCTCGATGATCCCGTAGAAATTCGGGTTTTGAACGATGACGGCTGCCGTCTGATCATCCACCACCCTTTTCAACGCCTCGATGTCGGTGGCGCCCTTCGGGGTTCGTGGTGCGATCTCGACAGGAATCCGGAGACCCATGTTGTAGGTATCGAGTACCTGCCGGTAGTGCGGGTTCACGGTGGCCGAGAGTACGATCTTGTCACGCTTGCGCTGGATCGATCCAGCCATCAAAGCGGCTTCGGCCATGGCCGAGGCGCCGTCGTACATCGATGCGTTGGCGACATCGAGACCCATCAGTTGGCAGATCATGCTCTGGAACTCATAAATCGACTGCAGCGTGCCCTGGCTGACCTCGGCCTGATACGGGGTGTAGGCCGTGTAGAACTCGCTGCGACGGATGATGTGATCGACGGCCGCGGGTACGTGGTGGTCGTAATAACCAGCGCCCGCGAAGCATGTCAGATTGCGGCTCTCGGATGCCAGCCGCTGAAGCTCGCGCACCGCCTCCCACTCCGACAGTGCCGGCCGCAGGTTCAGCGGCCGGTCGAGACGTAGTGATTCGGGAACGCCCGATAGCAGTTCGTCTTCGGACGAAGCCCCGATGGTGCGGAGCATCTCCTTACGCTCCGCCTCCGAATGTGGAACGAAACTCATGACTCTTTTCGCTGTCTAAGGTTGATGCCCCGACGGGCGGTCGTCCGCTCGTGCGCTAACTCTCCGTGATCAGAGCACGGTACGCCTCTGGACTGAGCAAGTCGTCCAACTCGGCGGCGTTGTCGGCCCGGAGCTTGATCATCCAGCCAGCGCCGTATGGATCGCGGTTGACGACGGCCGGGTCGTCCTGCAACGCCTCGTTGACCTCGATCACTTCGCCGCTCACCGGTGTGTAGAGCTCCGAGACGGCCTTGACCGCCTCGATCGTGCCGAACGCTTCCATTTTGGAATACGAGCTGCCGACGTCGGGCAGCTCGACGAACACGATGTCGCTCAGTTCGCCCTGCGCGTAGTCGGTGATCCCGACCAGGATCTCATCCTCGCCATCGCGCCGAATGTACTCGTGCTCCTCCGTGTAGAGGAGATTGTCCGGGACGTTTGCCTCTGCCATGGTTCCTCCGCATGCAGGAAAAAGATCCAGTCAGTCCAATCCTTTCGGCGGTCACTATATCTGGCCAAGAACAGCGCCGTCAAGGCAGGACGACTAGCCGATGGCGGGGCGTGAATCCGCGTCGCTGCACCGTCACGACTCGGGCAGCGGCCTCGAAGCTTCTTGCTTCGGCTCCGATCTACACCTAGCTTGCATTGAAAGTTGCGTGGCAAGACCGCGTGACCGCACGAATTGGTGCCCTTGGTATGACTCGAACGAAAGGAGGTGGTCCAGTGTCCGTTGAATTATCTGGCCAACCGGCATGGGCGAGCGACTGCCTCGAGGCGGTGTAGGCTTTGCTACCAGCCTTGATCCGGGGGTAGTGATCCCGGCGACGCCCTGAGGCGTCGCGCCGGTTGAGCCAGACCCCCAGCCGGCCGTCGATCAGCGAGATCGGCGGCCGGCCTTTTTTGGGTTCCTCGGATCGCGGCCGGCTGGCATCGCCTCGCAGGCCGGGGTCCGAGCGGGCTCAGGCTCGGCATCGCGCCCCGGCGGCGCGGCCGATCGTGCGGGGCCGCTTTCAACTTTCCGGCGGGGGAACGACGTCATCGGGTCCGTCCGCCATCGACCGGTGCACCGGGAACACGGGTCGCTCCGCCTCCTCGCCGAGACGGTAGACACGATAGGTGGGGTAGGCGAACTCGATGCTCGGTTCGTTGGCGAAACGATCGAGAATCTCCACGGAGATGCGGTCGGTCATCGAGCGTCTGCGTCGCACCGGCGTCAGGTTGCGCAGCGTGAGCAACACGCCGGAATCGGCGATCTCGGTATAGACTATCGGGGCCGTGGAGCCGAGCCGATAAGCGAATTCGCGCTCGAGCTTTGCGAACCCCGCCTTTAGATCCGGAACGATCTCCTCGTACTGCTCGTTGGCGACGTCCTGCATGATTTCGCGCGCCCGCCGCCAGTCGCTCTCGAAGGTGACGAGGATCTGGATCTCCTGCCACACGAGCGGATTCACGGTAGCCGAAGCGACGACGTTCTTGTTCAGGAAGACGCTGTTGGGGACCGTGACGATCCGCCCCGTCGACTGGAGAGCGTGGACGAGCGGCTTGCCGACCTCGAGCAAAGTCGTCTTCAGCATGCCGATGTCGATCACGTCGCCCATGACTCCGTCGACCTCGACGCGGCTGCCGATCTCGATCCCACGCCGCGAGTTGACGTAGATCCAACCCGCCAGACTGCGGACGACGTCGGCCAGCGCGATCGTGACCGCGGCGGCGATCAGGCCGAGGATCGTACTGATGTCGGTCAGCGCCAGCCGTTCCGCGAAAAGCGTGACGCCGACGGTGATCAGCGCGATCCAGAAGATGTAGGTGACGAACTTGCGGAGTTGGTGGCGCTTGTTGATGTCTTCGATGTGGGACTCGATGCCGCGTCGAATGAACCTCGAGAGTGCGTACAGCGAGCCAGCAACGAGGAGAAGTACGATCAACTCGTCGATCACGCCCCCGGTCGTGACCGCGTCCCAGAGACGCGCGGCTTGACTCGACAGCTTGGACGCCTCCTCTTGCGCCGTCTGGACGGGCAATGTTTGTATGGCGGTTCGAATCGTCATACCCGAATATGAGAGATGTTCTGGACGCGGCGCTATGGGGAGGTTGATTGGAAACCGTGAAGGCGTTCACGCCGGGGCCCACGCGTGGGCGCTGACCAGTCGTCGGAGGCCACGCGCATCGGCCCTTCGCGCCCGGCACCCGGCCGTCTGAGCCTGCTCGCCGCCTTCGCCGCCATCTACCTGATTTGGGGCTCGACGTACCTGGCCATCCGGTTCGCCATCGAGACCCTGCCGCCCTTTCTGATGGCCGCCGTCCGTTTTCTCATCGCCGGCGGTGCCATGTACCTGTGGGCCCGGCTGCGGGGCGTAAGCGCGCCGGCCAGGCGGCAGTGGGCGCCGGCCGCGCTGGTCGGAGCGCTGATGCTGGTCTTCGGCGTCGGCGGCGTCTCTTGGGCCGAGCAGCGCGTGCCGTCGGGAGCGGCGGCGTTGATCGTGACGGTGGGCCCGCTGTGGATGGTGCTGGTCGATTGGCTCTTCTTCGGCGGACCGCGGCCGAGCGGCAGGGTGGTGCTGGGCATCTTGCTGGGATTCTCAGGCGTCATCTTGTTGATCGGTCCCGAACAGGTGGTGGGAGCGGGGCGCATCGACATGCTGGGTGCCGGCGTGATACTGGTTGGCACCGTCACCTGGTCGTTCGGTTCCCTCTACTCCCGCGGGTCGCAGCTGCCGGATTCGCCCATACTCGCCACAGGGATGGAGATGTTCTCCGGGGGCGTACTGTTGCTGTGCGTCGCCATCGCCTTCGGCGAGCTGGCCCGGGTTGATGTCGCCCACATTTCGGCGCGCTCCATCCTCGCCACGGGTTATCTCGCCTTCTTCGGATCGATCGTAGCGCTCAGCGCCTATCTTTGGCTCCTCAAGGTCGACACGCCGGCGCGCGTCATCTCCCACGCCTACGTGAACCCGGTGGTGGCCATCTTCCTGGGCTGGGCCTTGGCCGATGAACCGCTGAACGCTCGCACGCTGGCGGCGACGACGATCATCATCGCCGGCGTCCTGGTGATCACGCGCCGCGAGCGCCCTCAGATCGCGTCCGTCGAGATGGAGCACGCCTAGAGAACATCAGGGAATATCGAACACCCATCAGGGAACATCGAATATCCATCAGGAATATCGAACAGCCATCAGGGAACATCGAACAGCCATCAGGGAATATCGAACACCCATCAGGGAACATCGAATATCCATCGAGGAACATCGAACATCCATCAGGAACATCGAATATCCACCAGGGGACATCGAACATCCACTAGGAACGTCGAGTTACTTGCTGGATGCGAATGGTCACACGTTGCTTCAACGTTCAACGTTCCTTGCTGGATGTTCAATTTTCACCGCAGGCCTACAGCTAACTGCCCGGCAACGTCTCGTCCTCCCGCTTGCGCGGCGCGATCGCGAAGCCCGTGAAACCGTAGATGATCGCGAAGATGAAGCCCGTGTAGTTGAGGACGGCCCAGGGCAGGTAGTCGAGCGTCGGCACCTCCAGCGTGGCGGCCATGAAGACTCCCGCTGCAGACCACGGGATGAGCGGGACGACGACCGTGCCGCTGTCCTCGAGCGTCCGGGAGAGGTTCTTGGCGGCCAGTTCCCGCAGCCGGTACGCCGGTGCGAACAGCTCGCCGGGCAACAGGATGGTCAGGTAGCTGGACCCGGTGATCAGCGCCGTGAAGATCGTCGAGCCCACAGTCGCGGCGATGAGCTGGCCGGTGCTGCGTGTAGCGCGCAGCAGATAGTGGAGTGCCACATCGAGCAGGCCGGCACGATTGGCGATTCCGGCGAACGAGAAGGCCGTGAATACGATGAGGGTCACCTCCATCATCGGCCCCATGCCGCCGCGCGACAGAAGGTTGTCCACAGCGGGATCGCCGGTGTTCGCGACGTAGCCCGTGACCGTTGCCGCCACCACCGTGGCGAGGGATTCGCCCTGAACGAAGACGGCTAGTGCCCCGGCGACGCCCGAGGCGAGCAGTATGCCGGGAACGGTCGGACGCTGCCGGATCGCAAAGTAGAGCACGATCGGCAACGGCAGCAGCACCCACGGGCTCAGGACGAAGGCAGAGCTTAGGGTGTCGAGGATCGCGGCGACCCGCTCCTGCGACGCCGAGCCGCCGCCACGCAGCCCCGCGACCAGGTAGACCAGCAGGCCCAGCGTCCAGGCCGGCAGCGTGGTCCATAACATGTGGCGGATGTGATCGAACAGGTTCGATTGGGCGGCGACGGGAGCCAGGTTCGTGGTATCGGAGAACGGCGACAGCTTGTCACCGAAGTAGGCGCCGGCGACCACGGCTCCCGCCGCGGCTCCCGCCGGCACGCCCAGGCCGGCCGCGACTCCCATCAGGGCGATCCCCATCGTGCCGACCGTGCCCCACGAGGTACCGGTGAACAACGAGACGAAAGAGCAGAGGACACAGGCCGTCACCAGGAAGAAAGCCGGCGAGATCGTGTGCAGGCCGAGCTTGACCAGGAGCGGTATCGTGCCGGCCGCGATCCAGGTGCTGATGAGTGCTCCCACGCTCACCAGGATCAGCACCGCCGGCAGCGCCTTGGCGATGCCCTCTATGATCCCCGCTTGCATCTCCGCCCAGGTGTACCCGAGCCGGGCGGCGACCAGACCGGCGACCGCGGCAGCAGTAATCAGCAGGACCTCGATACGGAGCCTGTAGACGCCGTAGCCGACCCCGAGCAACAAGGCCATCACGGCGAATGGAAGTAACGCTTCCAGGGCTGTCGGCTGTCGTTTGCTCATGTCGTGACCAATGAGAGTTTCCTGGGTGCCCTTGCTTGGCGGTCCCGCACTGAGCGCGGCTGAGACGGGGCTTCCAGCCCCGTTCTACGCCGGACACAGAGAGGCTGGTAGCAGGTCGTCGCAGCGCCGGTTTTGCGACCCCGCGGTCACGCCGCCTGGTGCGAGTTCGGGGGAGGCCATCCGAGACGGCCCGCTCCTAGCCTTCCCGGCTTCGAGGCCAATTGCGATGCTCTTGCTCTCGCATATCTCAGGGACAAGACGGACTAGCCGTGTCGAACCCAGCGCAACAACTCGGGGATCGTCGGACGTTTGCCCGTCATCAGCAAGCCGATTCGGTATATGCGACCGCCGACCCAGGCGATCGCCAGGATGGTCACGATCTGAAGGGCGAAGGCCAGCGGGATCTCCCAGGGCGAAACGGCTCCGAGGACATACCGCGCGATGAGGAGAACCGGCATGAAGAACGGTACCCAGGACAGCGCCATGGCAGTGGTGCTCGTCGGTGCCTCCAGCACGATCGGTATGACGAGGATCGGTATGATCACTAGCAGCGTGACGGGCAGCTGAAGTTGTGACGCCTCCTGCTCGGTACTGGCGATCGCCCCGACCGAAGCGTACATGCCGGCGTACACGAAGTATCCGGTGATGAATAGGCCGACGAACAACGCGAGCGTATCGAAACCCACCGGCAGGTCCTTCAGAAACTCGACGTCGCTGAAGGCCTGAGCGGTACCGGCGTACAACAGGAAGACGACGATCAACGATAGCCAGACGCCGATCTGCGTGAGACCGACGGCGCCGACCCCGAGGATCTTGCCCAGCATCAACTGCCAGGGTCGCACGCTGGACAGGATGATCTCCACCATCTTGCTCGATTTCTCGGCGACGGCGGCGCGAAGCATCATAGCGCCGTAAAGCAGCACGACCATGTAAATCGCCAGGGCGAGGATGTGGGCCGCCAGCACCGTGTTCTGCTCCTCGCGGGCGGCGCCTCCGTCCGTCAACCGGTACATCTCCACCGGTACGGCTCGGGTCAGTTTGGCGGCGGCCTCGGGCGTGAGACCGAGTCGGCGGGCCTGAACCCGACGCACCGCCGTATTGATGGCGGGGCTGAGTGTACTGCGCAGCAAGGTCTGCCCCACGTCGCGCCCCCAGAACTGGATATCGCCGCCGTTCAGGACATCGCCGGGAATGTACAGATAGCCGGACAACTCGCGGTCGTTGACCTGCTGGCGCAACGCAGCCAACGTCTCGTCTGGCGTCTCTCTCGCTGGCGGCGGTCGATACTTGACACGCCCTTCCTCGAAGGCACCGGTCGCGAGCAGTTCCTGCGTGATCAGACCGCTCTCGTCAACGATGCTGATCTCGATGTCGCGCTCGGCCTGTCGAACGGCCAACAGGACGGGGAGCAGCATGGCACCAACCAGCAGAACGGGAGCGAGGAGCGTGGTGACGATGAACCACTTGCTGCGGACCCGGGAGAGATACTCCCGCCGGATGATGGCGATGAGCTTATCCACGGGCCCGCGCGACGAAGATCTCGTGCAGCGACGGTTCGTGGACCTCGAACCGTCGCACGATGGCGCCCGTCCGCACCGCCGCCGCCAGCAACTCTTGGGGTGCGACTCCCTCCCTCAGGGAAACCGCGACGTGGTTGCCGCGCTCTTCGACGCTCTCCACCAGACTGCCATCCTCCAGGAGTCCGTTACCGCCTTCGACGGCGAGCAGGATCTGGCGCTTGCCTTGCAGCCATGCCTCTCGCTTGATCTCGGCCAGGGTGCCATCCAGCACCTTGTAGGCATCCTTGATCATCACGACGCGCTCGCAGATCCGCTCGGCCTGATCCATGTTGTGCGTCGAGAACAGAACGGTCGCTCCGCGGGTTTGCTGCTCGAGCACGATCTCCTTCAAGATGTCGACGTTGATCGGATCGAGACCCGAGAAAGGCTCGTCCAGGATGAGCAAGTCGGGCTCGTGAACGACCGTGCCGATGAACTGGACTTTCTGCTGCATACCGCGAGACAACTCTTGCAGCCGCTTTTCCGAATAGTCGCCCAACTCCAGGCGTTCGAGCCAAACCGACGCGCGCTCTGCGGCGACGCGGCTGTGGGTGCCCTTCAACTGACCCAGGAATGTCAGCAACTCGAGCACCTTCATCTTGGGGTACAGTCCACGCTCCTCGGGCAGGTAACCGATGCGATCGCGGATCTC